>JAYZAS010000011.1 GCA_036339585.1 Pseudomonadota bacterium | reverse complement strand
GGACTCTGGGAGGGCATTTGCCTTTCGACCACACAGGATCTGGAATACCTCGCCGGGGAGACTGAGGGATTCAATTTAACGATCATAGACACCCTTTCCAAAGCAACCCCCGGCGTCGATGAAAACTCCAACTCGGAAATGGCCGAAGCGTTGGAGCGCGCCTATCGCCTGGCCGATCGCTGGAACGGGTTTGTTTTAATTGTGAGCCACACGGGCAAGGATGAGTCCAAGGGCACCCGCGGCGCTTCAGCACTGAAGTCTAATGTGGATACGGTGCTGCGCACCAAACGAAGCGGCAAGGCAGCGTTTGTATCCATCGAAGTTGATAAACAAAAAGACGGCCCCGATGATCTGCGGATTGATTTTGAGATGCGGTCCCATGAGCTGCACAACAAACAGACCGGTGAGATCACCACCGAATTGGTACCGGTGCCGGTGGGCGTTAACCCGAGCGCGGACGCGCGCATAAAAGTTGCTCTGGCGCGTCAGCCCGACGCGACCCATGCGGAGGTTATTGCCGCTGTAACCGATCATGCCCGGCGGGCCGGTAACCCGCCTGTAACTGAGACCGCAATTAAAACCGCACTCAGCCGCGCCGTCCACCGTGGCGATATTCAAAAATCCGGCGGAACCTATAGCCTTTCAACGAGCATACTCTGATGCACAACCATCTTAAATTTTGTTTGAGGTTCTGTAACCAACCTGTAACCCGGCCGATGGTTACACCCTCCCCCCCTTTAGGGGGAGGTGTAACCGGGAGCACGGACACATGATGTTTGATCGCCGCGACTACAGCGTTGTTCCCGTAAGAGCGTGCGGATTAGTAAAACGCGGCACCTCATGGCGCGTGCTCGCAGCCCTCGGAAACTACGCAAGCGGCTGGGGCCTTTGTTATCCCTCACAAAAAACCCTCGGCGAACTGGCAGGCAACATGGACCAGGCGCATGTGTCGCGTGCGGTGAAGGATCTCCACCAGCTTGGTCTGGTGCGCCTGTTGTTACCCAAGGGACGCAAACATCCGAAAGCCGTTCAGCGCGGCAACCGCTATCAGGTTTTGTTTACCCCCGACGCACCCCTGCCCTCGGACAGGGAGTTGGACATTGGCTGGGGCGCGAGGACAAACCGGTGGTAAGCGCATACCTAAAGGGGGGTATGGGGGGAGAGATACCATTCTCTTATATAGCGCTTGAGGCGCATTCGGGGCGCACGTTGGGGCGCGCTGGGCGCGACCCACTGACCAGGAATCAGCAAATAAACCGCAGTTTACCGCTGCTTTTAAGCCGAAGGGCCCCGGGGATTACGCACAGATTACGTTTGCCAAAAAAAGGCATACCCCCCTCCCCCGGCACCCCGCGTTTGCTATCGGGGAGGCCTCTAAAAATTTTAGAAACTTAAGGAGAAAAATCATGACTACCCCTGAAACCATTCAGACCCTTGAGACCGACATTGCAGAACTGCGTTCGCGGCTGGCCGGATTAAACGGAGAGCGGGAGGTTGTAAAAAGTCTCGCGCTGAAGTCCGATCAGCCCATGGCCGAGCTGGTCGGCAAACGTATTGAAATACGCGAGGCCATTCAGATTACCGAAGAGCGTCTGGCGGCGGCGGAAAACCGTTTGGCGTCGGCGGTGCAAACGGCCGCGTTGGAAGAACGCAAACGAACGCGGGACAGTGTGTGTGCGCTGACCGATTCCATGCTTGCCGAAACGCATAAACTGGAAGCCGCCATTAAGCGCGGCGCCAGGCATTATAAAAAAGTACTCGACATAGAAAAAGAAATACGCGCCCTTGCCCCGGCCGCCGAGGGGTTGCCACCGGAGTTTTTACACGCAAGTCCCGGCGGACGATTGTATGAGTTTTTAATAACGGCTCTGTCGAAGCATTTCGCGCTCAGCAACATGACCATCAACAAATGGCCCACCCAAATACACTTCGAACAAAAGGGTACGCCGGAGCTCGCCTTCGCTCCGCACCTGCAGCTGAACGAGGAATGGCGAAACCCGTCTTGTTCCGAGGTGGAAAATGCAGACGGCTGGCGGGAAGCAACAGAGGAGGAAATGACCCATGTCCCTTCGTGATATAGCCGCGTCCAAAAACCCCCTGGCTGAACTGGTGCGTTTTGCGCTGACGGAAAAACAGCTCCCGGTGAACAATGCGTCCATCGCCCACTACTCATCAATGCTTGCCGCAGCGGTGGAGGCGGATACGGGCGGCACGGTTAGTGAAGACATGCAGCCCTTTATCGACAGCCTGACCGAGGCGGAAAAGTTTCCGGCGGCGGTTGAAGCGTTGGGCTCTTATATAGGAGCCTCGTCGGGCGAGGTGCGCCAGTTCCTGAACATTGCCGACAGTGCCGTTGCTATTCGCGGTGGCGCTGATCCTAGCGCGGTCGAAGAAAACCTCACTACTCTTCTGGAGGAGGAGCCGCCCACCGCACCGGAGGCCTACGCACATTTTGATGCGGAAAGCCGTGAACAACGTATTGCACAGGAAGAACGCATGCGGGCACCCGATCCGGATCGTCCGGAGCCGGACCACCGGTTGGACGAAACAGACACATCCGATGCAACGTCTGAGGAGCCTGCACGCCATGAAACTTAAAAAGCAGACCATCTACCGTATTGTGGATCCGGTGGTAAAAGGTTCTATAGAAAAAGACGGAAAACAGTACACGTTGATCGCACAAACATCCCACATAACCAAGGGTGGGCGGCAAACGACGCTGTTTACATGGCAAACACACTGCACCGAATGCGGCCTCAGGCTCGAATTTAAGACAGGACCAAGCCGTTTTAGCCCCGTAAACCGCTGCTCCTTACACAAAAAAAAGCCCCCAACAAAAACGTAAGTCTAACGTAACTCGGCCGCATTCACCCTTAAGAGTGAAATGGCCGTAATATCACAAACTATTGTTTTTACTGGGTAAAATGGGGTGGCTGATGGGATTTGAACCCACGGCCTCCTGATCCACAATCAGGCGCTCTAACCAACTGAGCTACAGCCACCATAAAAATAAAGCTTAACAAATAAACTTCGTCTACACGCGGCTGTCTTAATGCCGAAGAGCACGTACGTCAAGAATAGCAAATAACTATCAAACCTCAAATACACTTTGCTTTATTGACACCGCTTTGAGCGACCGACACTATACTGAAAAAACAGCAAAAATATAGAGATCACTGAAAATGCAAATAGCCAAAAATCTTAATCAGCTTGGTACTGAAAGCGCTTTCGAGGTGTTAGCACGCGCTGCTGAACTAGATACTGCAGGCCATGACGTCATCAATTTGGGGATAGGGCAACCTGACTTTAAAACACCAAACCATATCGTTGAAGCAGGGATTAAGGCTCTTAGGGATGGACATCATGGCTACACTCCAGCTAATGGGATCTTACCGCTCCGAGAAGCAGTTGCAGCTGACTTTCAACGTCGACACGGAGCGGATGTGCATCCAGATTGCGTTGTAGTCCAGCCAGGTGGTAAACCAACAATGTTTTTTTGTATCTTAATGTTCGGCGAGCCGGGAGTAGAAATTCTTTATCCGGATCCGGGATTTCCAATCTACAAATCAATGATAGAATATTCGGGTGCAAGCGCAATTCCCATTTTGCTAAAGGAAGAAAATGAGTTTTCCTTTTCTGCCGACGAAGTACTTGATCAAATAACTTCTAAAACCCGATTAATAATTCTCAACAGCCCCGCAAATCCTTGTGGTGGTGCAGTGCCCAAGTCTCAATTTGACAAGCTAATAGGTGGACTGCAGAAGTGGCCAGAGGTCGCAATATTCTCTGATGAAATCTATAGTCAGATGCTTTATGGCGAACGCGAACACGTGACACTGCTTAATTATCCCGAAATTCGCGATCGCTTAATTGTACTCGATGGCTGGTCTAAAACTTATGCGATGACGGGTTGGCGATTAGGTTGCGCAGTCTGGCCGCGTGAGTTGGCCCCGATAGCAACAAGGCTAGCCATCAATTGTCATTCTTGCGTCAATGCGGTGGCCCAACACGCTGGCATAGCAGCTCTGGAGGGACCGCAAAACGCTGTTCGCAATATGGTGGCTGCCTTTGATGCAAGACGCAGAATAATTGTTGAATCCTTGAACTCAATTGACGGATTTCATTGTATAGAGCCTGGTGGCGCATTTTATGCGTTTCCCAATATTTCCGGCACAGGCATGGACGCGAAAACTCTCCAAGATTTGCTTCTAGAAAAGGCTCACGTGGCCACCGTCGCGGGGACAGCTTTTGGTGACAATGGAGAAGGTTTTTTGAGGTTTTCATACGCTAATTCTAAGGAGAATATAATCGAAGCCATAGACCGCATTAGGAATTGCCTAACACAATAAAAAATGAATTAGGGTAATTGGTGATTTACATAGTTTTTTAATTTTTTTTTGAGAGTCTATAATTTTGGATGGTGTATCTTTAGTTGTGGTTTTAAAGCCCAACTATTCTTTAAAGCAACCAAACAAAGACATGAACGTTTACGTCCTAACTCAACAATGCTTAAAAAATAACTACTCAGTACCTAAATAAATTGGAGGGCACCGATATGATATATTCGCTTGGAGAAAAGCGCCTAACTACTGATGGTGATGACTTCTGGATAGCAGAAAATGCAATCGTAATTGGCGATGTGGTAATGAAAAAAAACTCCAGCATTTGGTATAATTGTGTTATCCGTGGAGATAATGATCCGATAACTATTGGCGAGAATAGTCAAGTTCAGGACGGGTCCGTTATACACGCGGACCCCGGCATTCCGTGCACCCTGGGAAATAATGTTAGCATCGGTCATATGGTCATGCTGCACGGTTGCACCATAGCTGACAATACGCTCATCGGTATTGGTGCAATCGTTCTAAATAATGCTAAGATTGGATCCAACTGCGTCATTGGCGCTAATTCTTTTATTCCTCCTGGAAAAGAAATTCCGGATAATTCAGTTGTCTTTGGTTCGCCAGGTAAAATTGTGAAAGAGGCGGGAGAAGAACACCGCGCGATGATTGCGCGCACATCTTCAAATTACGCAAAGCGATGGCGTGATTATCAACAAAATCTCAAATTGGAGAATTAGGAAAAGGAAATTTCACAAGTCACATGCGTCTTAATAGCAATAATCCGTATCAATCGCAGATATGGTCAGAACCTATAGATTATCCTTTAAACTTCGAAACCAAATGGCTCTTTAATGAATAAGCTTCTTCACTCGTAAATCCAAAATTATATTTGCGACTTGCTTGCGATCAGCAACATTATTCTATATCCATCGCCAAAATCAAAAAGGGAGTGAAAGATTATACCCATGGGTCAACTTAAATTAGGCATCCCTAAAGGAAGCTTGGAAAAAGCTACCATCGAATTGTTCAATCAAGCGGGCTGGAATATAGAGACACGTTCGCGCAATTACTTCCCCACAATAAATGACCCGGAAATATCTTGCACTCTTGTGCGGTCACAGGAAATGGGGCGCTACGTTGCGGGCGGAACAATGGATGTGGGACTTTGCGGTACTGATTGGATCGAAGAAACGAAAGCCGATGTCGAAGTCATTTGTAACCTCGTCTATTCTAAAGCGTCCGATGCTCCCTGTCGTTGGGTGTTGGTTGTTGAAAATGATAGCCCCATTAGAAAAATAGAGGACTTACAAGGAAAAACTGTAGCAACCGAATTAGTCAATTATACGGAAAGGTATCTCGCCAAACATAGTATTACCGCTAATGTTGAATATTCATGGGGAGCAACCGAAGCCAAAGTGGTAGAGGGCCTAGCAGATGCTGCGGTTGAGATTACGGAAACTGGTAGCACTATACGCGCACATGGTCTTCGCATTGTCTGCGACATTCTGCATACTCACACCGCATTCATTGCCAACAAAAGATCGTTTACTGACAAATGGAAAAAAACGAAGATCGAACAGATATCGTTAATGCTTCAAAGTGCCCTAGCAGCGCGACATCGCGTACTATTAAAAATGAATGTTCCATCTAGCGCTTTAAAGGATGTAACAAATCAGTTGCCAAGCTTGCACGCGCCCACTGTTAACAAATTAACGGATGAATCTTGGGTCGCTATTGAGACTGTAGTGGATCGTGACCAAGTGCGAACATTAATACCAAAGCTTAAAATCGCTGGGGCGCAAGGAATCCTAGAAATTGACCTAAAGCACGTTTCCTGAGCTCAGGAGATGAAACTAAAAGTCTGAGAAAAACGCCTAATTGAGTATTTGTATTCAACAACAATCTACTTATCTCAGCGCCGCCGTTCATAGGCGTTGATGACAAATTTAGCACGTTTCATTTTCAAACTACGCGCAACAAAATCTGAACAAGAAAAACCATACAGGAAAGTTGACTGCGATATGTGAGAAGTAGGCAGCCAATCTTCCTCGGCAAGATCATATTTTCTGTGCCGTTATAAATTCAAGATTTTCAAAGCGACCTTTAAGCTACTCAGCGGAAGAGCCGTCGCTTGGCATTCTCCGCTTCGCTTTTTAGCTTTTTTTCTACTTTGCGCTTTTCACGCTGTAGCTTTTCAAAACTAAGACTTGTGGACCATGCGCGCCTTTTAGATAAACGCATGCGTACTTTTCAGCGGCTACCTCTGGCTTGTAACCAGAGGTAGCCATAAAAAGTCAGTGTCAGTCTACTACGACAAGGTTTTCAGCAGACGACTTTCCATTGTTGCCTGGGACTAGCTCGTATTCGACCTTCTGGCCTTCTCTGAGCGTGTCCAGACCCGCCTTCTCAACAGCGGAGATATGAACGAATGCATCTTGACTACCCTCATCAGGAGCGATGAAGCCGTAGCCCTTGGTGGGATTGAACCATTTTACGGAACCTGTAGGCATGTCTCTTCCAATCATTTAGTTTCTTATCATGCAAAAAAACAATAATTTTTTTGCGGTGGTCGGCTTCACATTGTCGAGGAGTAACGCGAGGTAGCGCCGTGGCGTCTAGATCTCTACGCCTAGAATCTGCGTAAGCTGACGAAAATATGGGGTATTAGCGCCATAATTGCAATGCATTTAAAGATTATTCTAAATCTTGTTGATCAATACGCTTTAATTCCACAACTTATTTTTACGGGATTAGTTAAAATACGCTATACGGATTTTGATTGAAAATAACAAAGATCTCAATGCAACTTTTCTTTAGCTCTCTACCGATATTTTTGCGTTAATTTTTTGAGGCGGGTCGCGGCATATACCCCTCTCTACAAAATCTTGTTTTAATGGAACCCGTACCACTATATATTGCGGCATGAAACTCGGAAAACACTGTATAGTCCTTGATGGAAACACCAACGATCTATACCGACATTATAAGTATTTTGTTAATTGGGTTAGTGGGTGCAACCAAATTCTTATTGCAGAAAAGTTTTATGTTAAAAATTCCTACTCAAAAAGAGTAAAGGCAGACCAAAGTGGCACCGCAAAAATCATCAAAAACAAGTTCTATTAATGATCACCCTAGTGACCTTTTTGACACAGCTTTAACAAAAAAAATGGCAAAAAGTAACTACTCAGCTAAAGATATTGAGGTTTTGGAGGGGTTAGAACCAGTTCGGCGAAGGCCTGGGATGTACATCGGTGGCACAGATCAAAAAGCAATGCACCACCTTCTCGCTGAAGTTTTGGACAATTCAATGGACGAGGCAGTTGCAGGGCACGCAAGCCGTATTGAGATAGAATTGGCAAGCGATGGTTCTGCAACCGTAAAAGATAACGGCCGCGGAATACCTGTTGACCCACACCCTAAATTTAAAAACAAATCCGCTTTGGAGGTTATCCTCACGACCCTGCATTCTGGGGGAAAGTTCAATGACACCATTTATGCCACATCTGGCGGACTACATGGAGTTGGCATCTCGGTTGTTAACGCTCTTTCGGAAATACTTACAATTGAGGTAGCACGCCAACGTAAGCTGTACGTCCAAAGCTTTTCCAGAGGCAAGCCAAAAACTACCTTGGAAGAACGTAAAGCCCCAGCCAATCGACGGGGAACTTCGATAACATTTAAACCAGACAGAAAAATCTTTGGTGACACTATCTCATTTGATCCTGCCCTACTCTATCGCATGGCAAGATCAAAAGCTTATCTATATAAAGGAGTAGAGATCCGCTGGAGCTGTGCGGCCCAGTTACTTAAGGGAAGTAATGCCCCGCCTGAAACCGATAAACTCCATTTCCCGGGAGGGCTTACTGATTATTTAGTGATTTCGCTTGGCTCACGCAGTTCGCTGACCACAGAGCACTTTTTTGGTAGCGCTGCAGGTAGCGATCAAAAAGAAAAAATAGAATGGGCAATCGCGTGGCCCGACGACGAGGATGGTTTTGTCAATTCTTACTGCAATACAATACCTACACCTCAAGGAGGGAGCCATGAGGCAGCACTTAGAACAGCGATGGTTCGAGGCTTAAAAAATTATGGGAATCTTACGAATATAAAAAAAATCAGCAAAATTACCGGAGATGACCTTCTAGGTGGTGCCTGTGTAATGTTGTCGGTATTTATTCGCGATCCACAGTTTCAGGGGCAGACAAAAGATAAACTTTCATCACCCGAGGCCGCAAAATTAGTTGAAGGAATCGTTCGGGATCATTTTGAAATTTGGCTCTCAAATAATCCCGCTGGTGTAAGAGAACTTATAGAGCGAGCACTTGAACGTGCTGAAGACAGACAAAGACGGAGGTCGTCAAAAGATTTAGCGAGGAAAAGCGCGACCCGCAAACTTAGACTTCCCGGGAAACTCGCAGATTGTTCACAGAGTACATCCGAGGGGACAGAACTTTTCATGGTTGAAGGTGACAGCGCTGGGGGCTCCGCCAAACAAGCACGTCAGAGAACAACACAAGCTGTTTTGCCGTTGCGCGGAAAAATCTTGAATGTAGCGAGTGCATCTGCTGACAAATTACAAAACAATCAAGAGTTGACAGATTTAATTCAAGCGCTGGGATGCGGAACCAGAAGCGATTTTGATATTGGAAAACTTCGGTATGAACGCATTATCATCATGACAGATGCGGATGTAGATGGTGCTCACATTGCCTCCCTTCTGATGACCTTTTTTTATCGTGAGATGCCAAGCTTGGTTCAAAATGGTAGGTTATTTCTCGCACAACCACCCCTGTATCGATTGACACAAGGTAATAAGACCATCTATGCACGCGACGATGCACACCGTGAAAAGTTATTAGAAACCGAATTTCGCACAAATGCTAAGGTAGATGTCAGTCGATTTAAAGGTCTTGGCGAAATGCCCCCTCAACAGCTGAAAGAAACAACAATGGATCCAAAAACTCGAACACTCTTACGTGTTTCTATTCCACAAATTGATGATAAGGATGGTCAGCGTAAGACGGCGCGCCTTGTAGAGAGCCTTATGGGACGCAAAGCTGAAAAACGGTTCCAATACATTCAAAAAAATGCAGAGTTCGCCGGCGATCTTGACTTCTAGCATAAGGCCCAAGCCCATAAAGATAAAAAACACGTTATCAAAACCAAACTGACAGTGCGCTTAGTGGGCGCTCGATAAATCTTTGAATAAAACTTAATGCGAGAAACATAGTGACTTCATATTCTTTTACCGCCGTATTGACCTGTATCCTCTTTCTAGTGCCTCACATTTCGGATGCGCAAACATCCAAGCCCGTAAATCCCGAAGAACATGTTATAGCGATCGTGGGCGATGAGATAATAACAGAGCGCGAAATCAGACTTATGATCCCAAACTTCAACACAGAATTAAAAAAAATACCGCCGGCACAAAAAGTCCAGATCATGCGCGAGATCATAAATCAAAGAATACTCGCATCTGAGGGACGTGCCTTAAAGCTTGACCAAAGTAAATTATTTAAAGCAAGGCAACGTTCTATATTTGACACGGCTCTCGCCCGAACGACAGTCGATTACTTTATTACGAACGCCAGCAAAATTGATGAGCAAAATTTAAAAAACTTCTACAACAAAAACAAGCGACGCTACCGTGACGATCAGGTGCGTGCGAGTCACATTCTGCTTAAAACCAGGAAAGAGGCCGAGGACGTGCTTGAGGAGCTGAAAGCGGGTAAGGTCTTTGCTAAATTGGCCAAAGAAAAGTCCATAGGCCCGTCTAGTGTGAAGGGTGGTGATTTGGGTTTTTTTAAGCGCGGACAAATGGTCCCAGCTTTTGATAGTGCCGCTTTCTCTCTTTCCGAAGGTGCAACCGGCGGCCCCATTAAAACTCGCTTTGGATTTCACATAATTAAGGTTACCCAGATCAATAAAGGAAAACTCACCCCGTTCGAAGAGGTTAGGGACCAAATTACCAAAATATTGGTGTCTGAAAAGCTTGAGGCGTACCTTAAAAGCCTTCGGGACTCAGTAAAAGTTGTGATTAAGGATCCAAATTACGCAATTGGTGGCGAATAGTAGAGTGCTTGATAACACGGGCCTTCAATTATTGTTGTTGAATGAGAACCTTATCCGCTACTGCAGCTGCAAAAGCATCACAATTCATTTCACCTCCTAAGTCACGTGTACGGCCCTCGAGAAGTTGAGATGCTAACGCCCCTTCGAGAGATAACGCCGCTTTTTTGAATTTTGGTTTGTCATGTTTTGCAGCGAGCCATGTCAACATCATTGTGCAAGAGATAATCATAGCTGTTGGGTTTGCTATGTTCCGACCTGCAATGTCGGGCGCCGAACCATGTGCACATTGAGCAATACAAGTGTCATTGCTTGCATTAATCGAGCCGCCCAACCCGAGACCTCCTGCGAGTTCAGATGCAAGGTCAGAAAAAATATCGCCATACATGTTTGAGCAGATTACTACGTCGAATTCTTGCGGCCTTCTGACGATATGGGCTGCGAACGCGTCAAGAATAACTTCCTCCACTTCCAACTCAGGATAATCTTTGGCAACATCCAAGCACACATCTCTCCACAACCCATCCGTTATCTTCATAACATTTGCCTTATGAATTATCGTTATTTTCTTTTTACGTTGCATGGCAAACTCACACCCTGCCCTCGCAATATTAATTGTTGCTGACCGACTTATGTTACGGACCGATTGGGCAAGGTCGGGGTTAGCCATAAACTCTGCTCCCCCCTTATACATATTTCGGTCGGCATAAAAGCCTTCCATGTTTTCCCGCGCTATCACCAAATCCATCTTTGGCACATGAGCTGGCACGTTGGGTCGCGTCTTGGAAGGTCGCATATTAGCAAAAAGGCCAAGAGATCGCCGAACCACCCCGGATGGATTTGGATAGCTCTGATGTGCAGATGGATAACTAACGTTATCGTGTGGGCCGAAAATTGCCCCGTCTAGCTCTTGAATACGCTTTATGACTTTCTCCGAACAAGCATGCCCATGCACCTCTATACCTTTGAGCCCAATATGTTCCTCCTCGAACGTAATACCGAGATCGTGGGCATAGTTAACAGCTTCCAAGCATTGTTTTCCGGCCGGCACTATTTCTGGCCCTATGCCGTCTCCGTTCAAAACCAAAAATTTCATACATAAAAATCCTTAATCCTTGTAATCTGCTTCATCACGATCAAGCACTCTCTTGAGCGCTTCAAAATGGTCCTGCGCTCCTGCACGCTCCCCTTCTGACTGACTAGCGGTGCGTTTAATCACTTCAGACGAGAGCTCGCGCAACGGTCTCCCGGTCGACATTGCCAGAACCTGAACTTGTGCAGCGCGTTCAAGATAGTACAAGTCGTCGTAGGCGGAAGCAACTGTCGAACCAGTTACTAATATCCCGTGCGCCCCCATCAGCACCGCACTTTTATTGCCCAATGTCGCTGCAATTCGATCTCCCTCCGCCACATCTAATGCAGTCCCATTGTAATCATCGTCGTAAGCAAGCAAATTTTGAAAACGTATTGCTTTTTGTTCGATCGGCTCCAGCCGCCGGTCTTTCAGTAAACTAATGGCTGTTGTGTAAGGTTGATGGGTGTGAAGAGCACAAACGGCTTCAGGGCGAGCTAGGTGAACTCGGCTATGTATAAAAAATGCTGTTGGCTCAACTGTACCGTTGCCCTCTAAAACGTGACCATCATAGTCAGCAAGAAGTATATTAGAAGCGGTAATTTCAGACCAGTGCAGACCCCACCTATTGATAAGAAATTTGTTATCGCCAACGGCGTAGCTGAAGTGATTACAAATACCCTCATGTAATTCATGGCGAACAGCCCACCGAAAAGCCGCTGCTAAATCAATTCTTACTTGCCACCGTTCTTCTTCTGACAACAAGATCTTAACCTTTCATTTTTAGATACAGATTGTACTGGCTATGTAGATTGTGCAAGAACAAGAACGAAAGCAAGCCCCAACTTGAACTTATGAGCCTGATAAGGATCAATTCAGTATGACAAATATTAAGACACGGGAAGGCGCTGTCAAAAAAGCACATGATCGCTTTGATGATGGCAGTTTTTTAAAAGAGCTCGCGCGTCGCGTTGCTATTCCAACAGAGAGCCAAGTGCCGGAATTGGCTGATGAATTGCATCGATACCAGAGAGACGAAATGGTGCCATGCCTCAAAGCATTGGGATTTAAGACGAAGGTTGTTGAAAATCCAGTTAAAAATCGTGGTCCCGCACTCATAGCATCGCGGATAGAGAACGAGACATTACCCACAGTTTTAATTTATGGACATGGCGATGTCGTTCGCTCTGTAAGATCCGAATGGAGCGAAGGCTTAGACCCTTACAAGATGTCGATAATGGGGGATAAAATTTACGGTCGCGGAGTAGCCGACAATAAGGGTCAACATACTTTAGCATTAAATGCGTTCGGCGCTGTTTTAGATGAACGAGATGGCAAATTAGGGTTTAATGCAAAAGTTATTATTGAGATGGGAGAAGAACAAGGATCTCCTGGTCTTCTGAAAATAATTGAAAATAATGCAGATTTTTTAAAATGCGACATCTTTCTTGGCTTCGATGGCCCCCGAAAATCATCAAAGTGCATGGATTTAAATCTTGGATGCCGGGGAGGTGTTTTTTTCGATTTAATAGTGGATCACAGTCGGCCAGGCGCCATGCATTCAGGTCATTGGGGGGGCGTTCTTCCTGATGCTGGGATTCAGCTGGCTCATGCAATTGCAAGTATTTCTGACCCGCGCGGTAGAATAAAAATTAAAGAGTGGCTGCCTGCCCAAGTTCCAGCACAAGTATCTGAAGCATGCAAATGCCTGGTAGTTGATCAAGGTGCTGGTACAGAGGAACCAGATCCAAATTGGGGTCAGCCAGATTTAAGCGTACATGAGAAAACACTTGCCTGGACTAGCTTCGCTGTCCTTGCATTCAAAACTGGCAATCCAGATAACCCAGTAAACGCAGTTCCTTCCTACGCTAAGGCACGATGCCAAGTACGATACACCACAGACGTAGACCGTCAGGTATTCATTCCAGCATTGAGGCATCACCTTGACAAAAAAGAACTTAACCATGTCAAGATAAATACCGAGATAGGACGCGATCAATTTCCTGCTTCCCGTACTGATCCAAACCACCCTTGGGTGAAATGGGTGATGAATTCGATTAAAAAGACTACAAACGTTAAGCCCAACGTTTTGCCGTGTTCATCCGGCTCGAATCCGAGTGAATTATTTAAGTCTGGACTAAAAGCGCCAGTTATTTGGATTCCTCATTCTTATAGCGGGTGCAACCAACACGGACCAGATGAGCACGGTCTTAAATCTTTCCTGCGCGAAGGACTAGGGGTGACTGCGGGCATATTTTGGGATTTGGGAGAGGGCTCTACCCCCCATAAATATGGGAATTGTAAATAGGGTTTGATACTAGAATTTAATCGCTAATTTGATAACACTATTAGTGTTGGACGAGCCATTATGGTTTTTTCCTGTTTGAAAAAATAAGAAACAACGCTTCGGTTATGGATCGACTTCTTATTCGCTAAAACGTCATATGATCCAACCATTGGAAATAAAGTTCTAACGAAAAAATGTACAAATCAGGGCACAGCTAAAAACTATTTAGTCTTAAGCACATCGACACCTTGCATGCCAAGGGAGAGTTTCTCCCGCATGAAAAGGAACAACAGTGATATCCTTTTCAATAATCTTGCTTGGCAGGCTATGAGGCGAGCGCTTGAGAGTCACGGTGCCATCATTCAAGGGCAGGCGGTAGAAACGCGGCCCAAACACTGAAGCGAAGGCCTCTAATTTGTCCAGAGCCCCCTCTTCCTCAAAAGTCATCGCATAACTTTCTAGTGCTGCCGGCGCACTAAAGATTCCTGCGCAGCCACATTCACTCTCCTTGTCTTTTTGAAGATGTGGGGCTGTATCTGTCCCTAGAAAAAATTTCGGGCTCCCGGAAACAGCCGCTTTTCTCAAGGCAGCACGATGGTGACGACGTTTAGCAACAGGTAAGCAATAGGCATGTGGTCGCAGGCCTCCATCAAACAAAGCATTTCGATCAATCCTTAAATGATGCGCCGTTATCGTTGCAGCTACAGATGACTTTGTTTCGCGAATAAATGCCACCGACTCTTCAGTTGTTATGTGCTCAAGAACGACCCTCAGTTCAGGGAAATTCTGTAAAGCTGGTTTCAAAATGGTATCAAGAAATACAGCCTCTCGATCGAAAATGTCTATTTCAGGGGACACGACCTCCCCATGCACTAGGAGTGGCATTGATATTCTCTGCATTTCTTCGAGTACAGAGTAAATATTTTTTATATCGGTAACACCGGCAGAAGAATTAGTGGTAGCACCGGCCGGATAGAGTTTACATGCAGTAAACACACCTTGTCGAAAACCATTCTTAATTTCTTTCGGATTAATATCGTCTGTAAGGTAGGCTGTCATTAAAGGAGTAAACGTTCTATCCGGTGGCAAGGCTCTCAAAATCCTATTTTTGTATGACAGCGCAGCAGCGACGGTTGTGATTGGCGGAACAAGGTTTGGCATAACAATAGCTCGAGCAAACTGACGCGAAGTGAAATCAAGTGCTAAGGCTAACATTTTGCCATCACGGAGATGAACATGCCAGTCATCAGGCTCTCTAATCGTTAATGTATCGTTGAGTTTGTCTTTAACCATTCGATAATCTCAGTGAGAACCATAAATATTGTTTTCTGGAATAGAACACAAATAAATCAATTTCAACCGCACAAACGAACTAGAACAGGCTTTTATGTTAAGCAGCAAGACTGCGCTTGCAGAAAAAAACATTATTGAATGCGAAAACTTTATGTCCTTGCTTTTTCGAAGCTGTCATCATAACAAGCTGAAGACCTTTTTATTATTTGTTCTACGCTGCCACATCTTTGGTACCCCACAAAACTGGATTCGCTAAACAAATGCAAGCGCAATAAAACCGCAATCCTTTTAAACTCCTGTTTTCTTGAAATATATTCAGCATGACTGGCGCAAACAACACCAACACTTTATTTTTGACTGCTAGGCTAATAACATAAAAGTGCGAAGATAATATGATCCCGAGATACAGTCGTCCTGAGATGAAGGATATATGGGAACCAGCCAATCGTTTTCGTATCTGGTTCGAGATAGAGGCACATGCATGTGACGCAATGGCGGAGTTGGGCATTATCCCAGAACCCGCAGCAAAACAGATATGGAAAGGGGGAAATCTTCCTTATACGCCTGAGCGGATAGCCAGAATTGATGAAATTGAAGCGGAGACAAAGCACGATGTCATCGCTTTTCTCACAGAACTAGCCGAGCAAATTGGCGAAGAGTCGCGGTTTGTCCATCAAGGCATGACATCTTCCGATGTTCTGGATACCTGCCTGTCCGTGCAATTGACACAGGCTTCAGATAAACTTTTAGATGGTATCAACAGGCTGCTTGTTGCGCTTAAAAAGCGAGCTATTGAACACAAACACACGGCGTGCATAGGCCGGAGCCATGGCATACATGCCGAGCCCACAACTTTTGGTCTTAAATTAATCGGCCACTATGCTGAAATTGTACGCTGCCAAAAACGTCTTATGGCTGCACGTTCTGAAATTGCTACATGTGGTATATCAGGCGCAGTTGGAACTTTTGCAAATATTGATCCATTCGTAGAAGAGCACGTTGCAAAGCAACTGGGGCTTTTACCCGAACCAGTCTCAACACAGGTCATACCTCGTGATAGGCATGCGGCATTCTTCTCCACCCTAGGTGTTGTGGCCTCTGCTGTTGAGAGATTAGCAACTGAAATACGGCATTTACAGAGAACTGAAGTAAGAGAGGCCGAAGAATATTTTGCGCCGGGTCAAAAAGGCTCTTCAGCGATGCCACACAAACGCAATCCAGTCTTAACAGAAAATCTCTGCGGTCTAGCGCGCATGGTCCGCTCTATGGTTACACCAGCGCTCGAGAATGTTTCTCTTTGGCATGAACGGGACATTTCTCACAGCTCTGTTGAACGAATGATTGCACCGGATGCCACAGTGGGCCTCGATTTTGCACTGCATAGACTTTCAGCCGTTGTAGAAAACTTAGTTGTTTATGAAGACGCAATGCGGCAGAATTTAGAAAAACTCGGTGGTTTGCATAATTCCCAACGAGTTTTGTTGGCTCTTACCCAAAAAGGCATGAGCAGAGAGGATGCTTATCGGCTCGTACAAAAAAATGCGATGGAGGTTTGGAAAGGCAATGGTTCATTTCTCAATCTTTTAAAAAGCGAAAGCGAAATAACCGATTTTCTCGCGAATGATGAACTTGAGACACTTTTCGATTTAGGATACCACACCAAACATGTGGAGACAATTTTTAGGCGCGCACTGGAAGATAATTAAATTTGGCATCACAGCCCTATCAGTGGCCACCGTGGCTGCCCTACTCAATGTTGCGCCAGTTTTTTCGCAGAATTCTGTCTTTAACAATGAAAATCCAACTTCAGTAAATGTGGACCCTTTGACGCGGGCCGTCGAAGGAAACCCTTTAACTCTTATTCGTATCGCCGCACTTAGTCTAAAGGAGCCATCGCATCAGGGCGAAGCGCTATCAGGGCTTGTATCAGCGCTATTGGCAAGAAACAAGCCAGATGACGCTGCCATTGAAATGAAGGCCATAACTGATCCGTTATGGCGCGCTCGCGCTTTGATACATGTTGCAGACTATCAAAAACGACGTGGACGAATACAAACAGCTAAAACTACGCTTAATAAATCTTTTGGTTTGGCTAAGGGTAAGCAAATGGAACGCGATGGCGGTGCCACGGCAATTCGCGTAGCCGAACGCTTCATTGCCCTTGAGGACTTCCAGGCCGCAACAGCTGCTACACTTGTGATACCGGACAAATTTGAACAGATCCGACTCTTGCTTAAGATCGCAACCCAGTTACAGCAGAGCAAGTTGCCTGTTTTCAAGACAGACAGCAGAAAAGTTCTGGCCGCAGCTTATAAAATTGCAACCTCGATTAGGCCCACTACGAAAGAATCCATTACAACGATCATCCGCATTGCTGAATTCCAAATTGGCGCCGACGACCGAGAGGGCGCTCGGCAAAGTTTGGCACACACTGAAAATGTTCTTGAAAAAAGACGGTTTATGGGACGGGATCAACTCCGCGCTGATCTTGCTGCTGCGTTGGTGCTCATAGACGACCCGGTAGCAGCCCAAGCAATTGTTCGTTCCACAATAGACATAGGCCGTAAGGCTCGTGCCATCGCTTCAATTGCTCGCGCTTCTGCACAAAAGGGTAATATGGAAGCTGCAGTATCTTTATTTACTTTAGCCTTTGAACAAATAGAGAAAATTAAAGATAAAACTTTGAAATACCTAGCGTTGACTCACATCATCGTAGAACAGGCAAAAGTGGGCCTCCTGGCAGATGCATTTCGCTATGCAGGGGTCATTAGAGATAGAAAACCACAAGCACTTGCTTTGCTTAAAATGGGCCGTGTTCTTCTAAAACAAAAAAGATATAACGAGGCAATCAAACTAGTAGACTTCATTCCATACGTTAGTATGCGCAGTCAAATATTTGTACCCGTTGCTCTTGATACAGGACTTCGAGGCGATAAAGAGAAAGCAAGCAATTATCTTACAATGGCCCTGAAGGAGACTCGCTTTAAAGCCTCCCCCTTGGAACTGAAAAAAGCATTGCCGCTTGTTATAGATGCTCAATCCAAAGCTGGGTCCGTTGCGAAGAATGATGCATTGTTTAAACGTGTTCTGGAACGGTTTGATGAACTTCCTGATGATTCTACAAAAATTCATGTTTTAACAAGGATCGCAATAGCGGAGGCACGAAGTAAAAGGCAGACGGCAGCATTAAGAGCATTAGCTGGAGCATGGCGAATATCATGGCTCAATCGAAGAAATCAAAAATATCCATCGATATTGACCGATCTTATGAAGGCTCAAATTGAAGTCGGAGAGCTCTTGCAAGCTTTTGATTTAGCTGCACGCGTCCCTGATAGCGTTACCCCTCCGCAACAACCCGGACAACTGGAGGCAAGCCTAAATGCACGAAACGCTGCTTTAAGACGTGTTGCCGTCGCTGCGGCAGCAGAGG
The DNA here is from genome assembly GCA_036339585.1 of Pseudomonadota bacterium. Lineage (NCBI taxonomy): Bacteria > Pseudomonadati > Pseudomonadota > Pseudomonadota bacterium. The sequence continues at coordinate 80,956 of JAYZAS010000011.1, read as the reverse complement.
GGAAGCAGCGCTTGGCTTTGCGTGCAGCAGGCAGAATCCGAGATATAGCATCACGTGCAAGGGTGTACGGCGAAATAGCAAAAGCCTTTCCATCCGAAAAAAAACAATATGATAAGGTTGAACAAAATAAAAGTTTCCGAAATGACACTTCGCAACTTCCCAGACGCGAAAAATCGGATAAAATTAAAAGAGGCGGAGATATGTTTGGGTCGTCGCAAAACAAACAGTCGGGCAAGGATAGTATCGAACCTGCAGGGAAAGGAACCCCTAAAAAGTTGACACCCTAAATGTAAATTATGGAAATATTTTTTTGGTCACAAGGATAATAGTGGCAAATTAAACTTTTTTGCAGATGGACAAATATAAAATTTATTTCTCTATTTTCGAATGTATGCTTATTCTCGAACGGAGCTGCCTATAACACCGTATCGCGGTTCCAACGAAATTGTGATTTATTAAATGTGTACGTTAGTCATATTAAGGCGCCGAGATCATGAATGGCCTTTATTAATTTCAGCAAACCGGGACGAGATGAGATCTCGGAGCTGGAATAAACCCGCGCGCCATTGGCAGGATAGACCCTACACAATCGCAGGCCTTGACCAATTTGCTCAAGGAAGCTGGCTTGGTATAAATGATTTCGGTGTGGTCGCAGCTGTCCTTAATAGGCACGGAAGCCTAGGTCCAGCTCCAAATAAGAGAAGCCGCGGCGAACTCGTTCTTGAGGCGCTAGATTTTTCAGAAGCATCCGATGCCGCAAATTCTATTGCTGACCTGAATTCAAAGGCCTATCGTAGTTTCAATCTTGTAATTGCGGACAATATAAATGCATATTGGATAGCGAATTCAGGTCCTGGAAACCGGTTGTTAATAAACTCAATCCCCTACGGCTTGCACATGTTAACAAGTTACGATCTTAATGATGAAACAAGCGAACGAATAAAATATTATCTACCACTTTTTAGGAATGCAGACACACCACGACCGGAGATTAATGATTGGAGTTCTTGGCGTTCGCTTCTGGCCAGTGAAAAACTTGCAAACGCCGCAGATGTTACCAGTGCAATGTGTGTGGACCGTGGTAATGACTACGGCACAGTATCATCAAGTTTAATTGCGCTTACCTCACCTGCGGGGCGGCAAGCGAAGACGCAGTCCGACACGTGGTATTTCGCACCAGGCCCGCCTAACCGTAACGATTATAGCCGCATTGAGCTTTAATAAATTTGAGTTACCAACAAGCTGGATTTAAATAATGAGCCGAATCCGATATGAGCCTTGCGCATTACCGCCTGAAACCAATGCATTGCGACTAGAGGTTCGAGACTTTTTAAATGCAGAGCTTTCACATCTCAAGCCATCAGACCGGGCAAATAGCTGGAGCGAGGCTGACGAGGACTTCACCAAAAAGTTGGGAGCGAAGGGGTGGATAGGTATGACTTGGCCGAAGAAATATGGAGGCCAAGAAAAAACCATGCTCGAAAGATATGTTGTACAGGAGGAGCTTCTGGCTATGGGTGCCCCTATAAGTCTTCACTTTATAGCCGATAGACAATCAGGCCCACTTTTGATGAGGTTTGCTAGCGAAGAAGTTTGCAGAGATTTATTGCCGAAAATAGCCAAAGGGATTTGCTATTTTTGCATCGGCATGAGTGAACCTGATACAGGCTCAGATTTAGCTGCAGTTAGAACACGAGCAGAACGAGTAAGCGGAGGGTGGTTAGTTAACGGCTCAAAAATATGGACCTCCCAAGCACATATGGTTCACTATATGATAGCACTCTTTCGCACAAATACAGATACCGAGAAGCACCTAGGGTTATCGCAATTTCTCGTCGACCTTCGCCACACAAAAGGCATAACGATCCAGCCTGTTGTTAACCTGGCGGGCCGACATGATTTCAACCAAGTTTTTTTTGAAGATGTACTTTTGCCAGACACAGCACTTATCGGCACAGAGGGTCAAGGCTGGGATCAAGTTATGACAGAGCTGACCTTCGAACGCGCCGGACCTGAACGTTATATGTCCAGTCAAGTTCTAATGAACGAAATAGTGCGAGCTGCCACCCAAAATCCAAGTGAGAGAATAGCGGTAGAGATAGGTAAAATGGTTGCCAATCTTGCAAGCTTACGTCAGATGTCTTTATCGGTAGCAGGGATGCAGCAAGCTGGCAAAGACCCGGCTTTAGAAGGATCATTAATTAAGGAAATAGGAGTTGCTTTTGAACAGTCAATTCCAAAAACAGCTCACGATTTATTCGGAATTGAGCCCGGTTTGAATAATGGCTCAGAGCTTGAAAAAACCTACGCTATGCTCAATATGTTGGCACCTTCTTTCTCTCTGCGAGGTGGCACCCGTGAAGTTATGCGCGGCATAATCGCAAAATACATGGAGCTGCGCTAGACCAGTCCCGATGAATGAACTCTCCGAAATATTAAAGCAAACTGTAGACCGCCTCCTAAATGACTACGTAACACGGGAGAGTTTAGAGGCCGCCGAAGGTGGCATGTTTCCCCATAAATTATGGGAGGCACTAGAAAGCAGTGGTCTCACTCAACCATTGGCAACTGAACAAGATGGAGGGGTCGATGCGCACTTTACCAACGCTTATGAAATAATTTACGGAGCTGGTTATCACTCAGCCCCGGTTCCGCTCATCGAGACAATTCTTGCAAGTTGGTTAGCAAAGAAAACTGGAATCTCAGTTCCTAAAGGGCCTATAACCTTGATAGAGAATAGAAGGAGCAATGCGCTTAAATTCAAGCAGACTGGCTCTGACTGGTCACTGTCTGGCACTGCAGCCCACACGCCATGGGGGAGCGAGGCAGAGCATGTATTCGTAATTGCGGACGCAGGCGGAGCACTTCGTTCAGGGATTTTACAAACCAGCAAAACCACCATAATTCCCGATTTAAATATGGCAAAGGAACCACGCGACACGCTCATTTTTAAAAGCACACCAGTGTGCGAGATAAGCGAACCCCTTAGTTATGAAATAACACGAGATGTAATAAGGCTATACGGCGCTATGTTTCGGTCAGCCCAAATGGCGGGCGCATCGCAACGGGCGCTTGACCTGGCTGTTGAATATGCTCGTGAACGAAAAGCCTTCGGTCGACCCATTGCGAAATTCCAAGCAGTTCAGCATCAGTTAGCCAATTTAGCTGCACACGTAGCCCAAGCAACTATAGCAACTGAGGCTGCTTTTCGTGCCGCTGACCGGAGGGATCCGAGATTTGAAATATCAATAGCCAAAGTTGTGGCTGGCCAAACCGCAACATTAGCGGCTGAAACTGCACATCAGGTATTTGCGGCAATAGGTTTTACGCATGATCATATGCTTAATTTTTCAACTCGCCGGCTCTGGTGTTGGAGAGCTGAATATGGATCAGATAATAATTGGGCAGAAGAAATTGGTCGTCGTGCTGCCGGCAGGGGTCCAGATATGCTATGGAATGACTTGACAGAGGTGCAAAGCTAATTGCTCGCGAATCAGAATTAGATTTCTTGTGGCATCTTATTTCGATCCAAGTGCTCTCATACTAAAAAGACAACTATTTTTTGGGTTTATAAAATTTTTTTGGTCTGGGTTTTTTTGAAGCTTTTACAGTATGTTAGGATCCTTTTTGGTTGGAATATCCTTGGTAAAGAAAGGTCCAATATCCTCAAAAAAAATTCAGCTCTTGATTTGATTGGTTCAACGACATCGGAGTGTTATACGATCCTGTGCCTGTGTTTTTAATTATAGAAGTACTTCAGCGAAAGACGTCAAAATGACACGCCGCCGCCAAATTTATGAGGGTAAGGCCAAAATCCTTTTTCAAGGGCCCAAACCGGGCACGATTGTGCAGTATTTTAAGGACGACGCCACGGCATTTAATAATGAAAAAAAAGGCACGATCGCCGGCAAGGGCGTTCTTAATAATCGAATTTCAGAGTACATGATGTTACGCTTGGCAGAGATGGGCGTGCCGACACATTTTGTGAAGCGTCTTAATATGCGCGAGCAACTGGTACGCGAAGTCGAGATCATACCCGTAGAAGTGGTCGTTCGAAATGTTTCTGCGGGGCAGTTCGCTAAACGGTTTAAAGTTGACGAGGGAACACCGCTCCCAAGATCGATAGTGGAATATTATTACAAAGCTGACGAGTTGGGCGATCCGCTTATTTCCGAGGAACACATAACAGCGTTCGGCTGGGCTACCCCACATGATGTGGATGATATGATGGCGCTAGCACTTCGCATTAATGACTTCATGTCGGGATTATTCATGGCTATCGACATAAAACTCATTGATTTTAAACTCGAATTTGGACGATTGTATGAGCAAAATGGGGAAATGCGCGTCGTTTTGGCAGATGAAATAAGTCCAGATTCGTGCCGATTATGGGACGTCAAAAGCAGTGAGAAAATGGACAAGGATCGGTTTAGACACGACTTGGGTAAGGTGGAGGAGGCCTATCAGGAGGTAGCGCGTCGCCTTGGTATTTTACCCGACATAGAGGAAAATGAGAATTCCAAGCCTAGAAAAAGAAAATAGACTCATGGAGCATGACCAATGAAGGCAAAAATTCAGGTAATGCTTAAAGAGGGCGTCCTTGATCCGCAGGGGAAAGCCGTCCAACGTGCGTTAGATGGGCTTGGATTTAGCGATGTGGGAGAGCTTCGACTAGGTAAGGTCATAGAGCTTGTCATAAATGAGAATAACCCTGAAAAAGCACATGCTCAAATTTCGGCTATGTGCGAGCAACTTTTAGCTAACACGGTAATAGAAAATTATCACATAGAGTTATCCGAGTAGGAGCGCATGTAACGGTGAGATCGGCAGTCATCGTTTTTCCTGGTTCTAATTGTGACCGCGACGCAGCGGTTGCTCTTGAAGCCCTCACCGGCAACCAACCAGCAATGGTCTGGCATCGAGATAGTGTGTTGCCACAGCGATTGGATTTAATCCTAATACCAGGCGGTTTTTCATACGGAGATTATCTCCGAGCAGGCGCTATGGCAGGCAATTCTCCGATTATGCTCGATGTTGTCAAAGCTGCTAAAAAAGGTATTGCTATCTTAGGAATTTGTAATGGCTTTCAGGTGTTGACAGAAACAGGCCTTCTTCCTGGCACACTTCTCAGGAATTCGAAATTAAACTTTATTTGTAAAAATGTCGGCGTGACCGTTCAAACACAGGATAGTATTTTTACCGGCGGCTACTGTGTTGGCTCTACACTTGAACTGCCGATTGCGCATCATGATGGGAATTACTACGCAGATGAAGAAACCTTGAATGAGCTTGAAGGAGAAGATCGTGTTGCATTTTGTTACTCGGGCTATAATCCAAATGGGTCACAGCGCGCAATCGCTGGTATCCTCAACAAAAAGCGCAACGTTCTTGGTATGATGCCACACCCCGAACGTGCCGTGGATGCGAAGCTCGGGGGCACCGATGGGTTAATATTATTTGATACACTTGCAAAGAATCTGATGTGATGACACTCGATCCAAAAATCACTGAAGAGCTTATTACTGAGCATGGTCTTACAACTGATGAATATGCAAACGTAGAAAGTATTTTGGGTCGCGCTCCGTCTTATACAGAACTTGGAATTTTCTCTGTCATGTGGTCGGAACATTGCTCATACAAAAGCTCAAAAAGATGGCTAAAGACGTTGCCAACTAATGGACCACAAGTAATCCAAGGTCCGGGTGAAAACGCCGGTGTGGTGGACATAGGAGAGGGGCAAGCTGCTGTATTCAAAATTGAAAGTCACAACCACCCTAGCTACATAGAGCCATATCAAGGCGCCGCAACTGGTGTTGGAGGCATTCTACGCGACATTTTCACAATGGGTGCACGGCCAATAGCAAATCTCAATGCACTGCGTTTTGGAGCTCCCGATCATCCTAAAACACGACATCTTTTGGCAGGAGTTGTTTCTGGAATTGGCGGATACGGAAACTGCATAGGTGTTCCAACTGTGGGCGGCGAAATAGATTTTCATCCCTCATACAATGGCAATATTCTGGTAAATGCAATGACCGTTGGACTGGCTGATCAAGAGAAAATATTTTATTCAGCAGCAGCCGGTATAGGGAACGCCGTAGTGTATGTTGGTTCTAAAACCGGGCGGGATGGAATTCATGGTGCTACAATGGCGTCAGCAGAATTCTCCGAGGATGCACAAGAAAAGCGGCCAACAGTGCAAGTTGGTGACCCATTTACAGAAAAATTACTCTTGGAGGCATGCCTCGAGTTGATGTCTACCGATGCTATTGTTGCGATACAAGATATGGGGGCTGCAGGCCTTACTTCATCATCTGTGGAGATGGCATCGAAGGGAGCAGTGGGCATAGAGTTGGATTTAGATAATGTCCCAGCGCGAGAAGAAGGAATGAGCTCCTACGAATTAATGCTTTCTGAGAGTCAGGAGCGCATGCTTATGGTAATCAAGCCAGACTCAGAAATCATGGCAAGGAAAATATTTACAAAATGGGAGCTCGATTTTGCAATAATAGGTTCCATCAATGACACGGGCCAACTCGTTATCAGGAAAGATGGGCAGGTGCACGCTAACATTCCGGTAGCGCCGCTTGTAGAGAATGCACCGGAGTACGATAGACCTTGGAAAGCTACCCAGCCAGATGTGAGAATTGATCCCACTGAGTTGATTGCCCCGAAAGATATACATAACGTCCTCAGAACACTCATTTCTTGCCCTGACATGGCGTCAAAGCATTGGGTTTGGGAACAATACGATCACATGGTAATGGCTGACACAATCGTCGGCCCAGGTAGTGATGCGGCCCTTGTGCGAATTCATGGCTCAGAGCGCGGCCTCGCCGTTGTAACCGATTGCACACCTCGCTATTGTAAAGCAGCACCTGAGGAAGGTGGCAAACAGGCAGTTGCCGAAGCATGGCGGAATATTACAGCGATAGGTGCAAAGCCACTCGCACTAACTAACAATCTAAATTTTGGTAATCCGGAACGTCCAGAAATAATGGGGCAATTGGTTGGTTGTATATCCGGGATTAGAGATGCAGGGAAAGCATTGGATTTTCCAGTGGTGTCAGGAAATGTCTCTCTCTACAATGAAACAAACGGTGAGGCTATACTACCTACCCCCGTTATTGGCGGCCTTGGACTTTTAAAGGACATAAAAAATCAAGCGCACTTAGCGTTTCAACGAAGTAATGAAGAAATCATTTTGATTGGTGAGACCGAAGGGTGGTTAGGGCAGTCACTTTACCTGCGAGAAATGGAAAATCGCGAAGAGGGAGCCCCACCCCCTGTTGATTTGTCAGTGGAACGACGAAATGGTGACTTCGTTCGTAGTCTTATTGAGAGTGAGGAGGTGCGTGTATGCCACGATGTTTCTGATGGTGGCCTTCTGGTCGCCGTTGCTGAAATGTCAATGGCCAGTGGGATTGGCGCCAAATTGATCCCAAAAAGAATTAATATTCCACTTTTTTCATGGGCTTTCGGTGAGGATCAGGCACGCTATATCATCGCAGCAAATAATGCCGAACCTATATTGAGCGCTGCTCGAAAAGCAGATGTGCCTGCGGAAGTAATCGGAACTACCGGAGGCTCAACATTGACTTTGGGCTCCTTAACCTCCATATCCGTGGAAGAGTTGCGAGATTGCCACAGACATTGGTTCGAACATTTCATGCAGACCAGATAAGGGAGATATACATGGCAATGAGGGCTGATGAAATTGAGCAGATGATCCGAGACGCTCTGCCAAGTGCAGATGTGAAAATAAATGATTTGCGTGGTGACGGCGATCACTATGCTGCGCACGTTTGCTCAACTGCATTTAAAGGTAAAACAAGAGTCCAACAACATCAAATGGTGTACGATGCTTTACGGGGCCGTATGGGCAAGGAGCTGCACGCCTTAGCCCTGCAAACCTCTACTCCTGATGATTAAGCATTGCATCAATTTTCCGTAATCAATTTACAATTAACATGAGGCAAAATAATGTCAAATAACCCCGCTCACGAACTGTTACAAAAAGAAGTCAATGAAAATGATGTTGTTTTGTTTATGAAAGGGACCCCGGTTTTTCCCCAATGTGGTTTCTCAGCTGCAGTTGTTCAAGTGTTAGGAGAACTGAATATCAAATATAAAGGTATAGATGTTCTCGAAGACCCTTCGTTAAGACAAGGTATCAAGGACTTCAGCAATTGGCCGACGATCCCCCAGCTGTACGTAAAGGGCGAGTTTATAGGTGGTTGCGACATTATCCGAGAGATGTATGAATCTGGGGAGCTTCAGACTTTGATTGAGGATAAAGAAATACAAAAGGCAACTTCTTGAGTGCAAGGCTACGACATATTCTTAGGATCGACGCTTTTATGCGACAGGGTTGCTATGTAACAAAACCCATTAATCTGTTCATTGGGTACAAATTTTTTTGCAACATTGGTATATACGATACTACCACGGGCCTTGTGATGCGCTGAAAATATACAAATGGGTATGTCTTGCTAACATTAATTAATAGTTAGCAAAAATTCGAGTTCCCATTTGAGTGACCTGCAGGCACTTTTTTTATCGGGAGTAAAATTCAATAACTAGATTTGGTTCCATTAAGACCGGATAGGGTACATCTTCGAGTTTCGGCGCACGTACGAATGTGGCCTGCATTTTGCGCGGATCCACTGAAACATAATCAATAAGTTCACGCTCGCTGGATTCCATCGCTTCTAAAACCATGGGTATCTCGCGACTTTTAGCCTTAACCTCGATAATATCACCATCACTCACTGAATACGATGGGATGTTAACACGTTTACCATTTACAGATATGTGCCCATGATTGATAAACTGCCGAGCAGCAAAAACCGTCGGGACAAACTTTGCCCTATATACCACTGCGTCTAACCGGCGCTCTAGCAGCTCTATCAAGTTTTCAGAAGTATCACCCTTTTGTTTGGATGCTTCCAGATAATACCGTCGGAATTTCTTTTCCCCAATATTTCCGTAATAGCCTTTGAGCTTTTGCTTTGCCTGAAGCTGTGTGCCAAAATCAGATGGCTTTTTCCGACGCTGACCATGCTGACCAGGAGCATACTCCCTTTTGTTCCAAGGACTTCGAGGACGGCCCCACAGATTAACACCCAAACGGCGATCAATTTTGTATTTAGCGCTTAAACGTTTACTCATATCTAATGCACCCTGGTTTACCCGGTGTTTTTTAATAATCCAGTTAGCCTAACGAATGGCGGGGCCACAGAATATTTCAACCCACGTTACCGGAAACCGCAAACTCTATCTTTTTTTGACTGAAGTCAACGCAATTTATGAAATTTTCTTCATCTCAATTTTGTCACGCTCATTTGCCAAAAATACAATTATCAAGACACAACTTCCCGCCTCCGGCGACTGTGATAAAAAGAAAGAGCGGACAGAGAAAGATTAGGGCTTTAACGATTAAATATTTTTGGTATCTATTGCGTATGGAAGGCATACCAAATATACAATAGGCACAAATTACAAAACGTCCGATCAATTAATACTTATCAACATACCTCGGACTTTAATGCGAAGTCCCATGGAAATGCTTAATTTAAAAGGGTCATAATGAGCTATATTAAAAAAGTTGCTTTACTCTTCATTCTAACTTTAATTCCTCTCTCCTCTCCGCTTGCCCATGAAATAGCTGGTGGAGGGTCGGGTTTCTTACATGCCATAACAGCTCCGGAGCACTTTATTAATTTTGTTGCTCTTGCACTGATGGTTGCGTTGGCTACTTCACTTTTTGGCTCTCAAGCCTACATTTATATAGTGTGTGGTGTAGCAGGTTCGTTTGTTGGGCTTTCACATGTGGGTTTAACCTCTTTTACTGGTATTTTGTTTGTGGGAGGGTTTGTTGTCGCAGGTATAATGATAACATTTTGTGCCCTTCGGGTCACAACTGGCATTGCGAAATATCATTGTAAATCAAACGAGCAACAGAGATAGATTTGCCATTTGGCGGTCAATAAATTATTTGAAGATTAATTCGAAAGGTACACAAAATGCTTTTTCGCTTAGCGCAGTCTCTTGAGTCCTTGAGTAAAATATCAACGGTAAACGCTCACTGTGATATTCCCTGCAAAATTTACGATCCATCAACTTCATTAATTGCTGCCCTGTCGGTTATCCGACTGATGGACATTATTGCTGAGACGGCAGGCAAGGATGGTTCTCCGTCCATTGACGACCAAAATACTATTGCGCGGAGTATCTTGCGCAAGGAAGAGGAAGCTGAAAAGGTTAAGCATGAGGTTCGTATAATCTGGGGTGACTATTTCAAAAGTCCGCAAATCGAAGCTTTCCCCGAGATACACGAACTAGCCCACAAAATCATGATGAAGGCTAGTGCGTGCAAACAGGGCACTAAGCGGAGCGATGGTGAAGAACTGCTTGATTTAGTTAACAGGTTTGCCGAAATCTTCTGGGCCACCAAAAGCGTAGAGACGATAAAAAAGACTTGTCCTTACCCGCCCGAACTACCTACGGTATACCCTGTTCTTTAGGTACTTCCCATGGCGGATGTTTCGCGTTTGTGGTAGGAGCATGTCACCAGTCCTCAATGATGGCGATTATGTGATTACTAAGGCTGTTTTGCCTGACGATAATTTAGATGTTGGTGATATTGTTGTTTTTGAACATCCGGATGTCGGACAGGCTATAAAATCAATAAAGAAGATCAGACATGAAACTGTGCAGTTTCGCGGATATTCACAACTGTCAATGGGCCCAGACGAGATGGGTTGGATAAATCGCGATCGCATTACCAGCCGTCTCGTTTTAACAATAGGTTCGACCGGAATATCAAAACTAGGTAACAAATCGAATAAGAAAAGTTAAAGTGATGAATACTTAGATGGGGGAGGCACACCCTCAAGGCGTCATTTATCCTTTGCTTGAGGTTGTTTAAGCACAGGGCATTCCCACCATAGCCGGATAAATTCTGAAAAATGGATGTAAGGCACAAAACAATTCCAACGATTGCCTCCTATTTCCATGTATCGCCTGGCGCTAATGTGCAGCACACAGCCCCCTACAGTTACTATTAAGCTTATTAACGCCTCTCGATATATGTACTGATCTCCACTTGTAATAAAAATCAATATTACAAATACACCGATCAATGCAAAAGATAATTTGAAGTACTTTTTGAATTTTACTTTGCCTAAAGGCTTTTTTGCAAATATTACTGCAAGTAAATATGACACTATAACATGTAATCCAATCATGCTGTGCAAATATTGCGTGCTCATTATTTTTTTCCGTTAGCGTAGCCCTACGCCCGATTACTCGGTTTTCATTTGGCTTTGGATCTCAGCCATGTTTTCCAGTGTTCGGCGAGCTTTAGCAACAATTGGGTAATCTATAAAATAACCATCGAGCTGAATAGATGATGATCCTAATTTTTCGGCCGCCTCAAAAGCAGCTACAACTTTTTTTGCAAAAATAACATCCGCATCCGAAGGGGTAAAAACCTTATTCACGATTTCGACCTGTGGCGGATAAATACACATTTTACCCTGAAATCCGAGCTGCTGTGCATTTAAAGACGATTTTTCAAAGTTATTGGCATCTTTAATGTGAATCCACACAGTGTCGATGGGCGGCTCCAATTCGTGCGCACGAGATTGTAATACCATTCTAGCGCGAGCGTCTCTTAATTCATCTTCACAAAGAGTCCAATGAATATTAAGATCGTTGGTATAGTCTCCAGCACCAAAAGCCATTCGCCGAACGCGTCCTCCAACTTTTGCTGAAGCGATATCATCTAACATTGCAATCCCTTTACCGGTCTCTATTATGGGTATTAGGTCTAAGGCATTTTTCTTCATTCCGGCGCCAGCCTCTAAGTTTGATATTAACCAACTTATAGTTTCCAACTGACCAGACCGCTCCACCATAGGCAGTACAATACCATCTAGCCATGGACCCACAATTTGAGCAATATCATCATAGCAAAATTCAGTATCGAAACCATTGACCCTGACATAACCTTTGGCTGATCGAGTATTTTTAAGTGCGTCCACAACATGCGAGCGACTTGCCTCCTTTTCTGCGAGAGCAACGGCATCCTCAAGATCAAGGATCACAGCATCGGCTCCACAATTGAAAACTTTTTCAACTTTGCGTGGATGATTCCCGGGAGCGAACAAAAAACTACGATAAGGCATCGATAAAGTCTCTTTCTAGATGTTTTACTAACTATTAGAGTTTGCCAGAGCAATATTAATTGAACAATAGCTGGACAAAACTTCGGTTGCCTCGTATGCCTTGCTTTTATTGTGGATTGGTCGATTAGGGCCTATGAACATTCCCCGCAAAAGCGACGTTGCTCTGCCTGTAAGTGTTATGCTTTGTATGCATACCTTGATAGCATTAGCTGTATTTATCGTTCCGGTAATGGCCCCCGAAATGGGTCTAAATGCTAATGACATTGGAACTTTCGTTTTTCTTCTTTACCTTACTTCCATGGTCACAGTTCCATTTTCTGGTCCTTGCACCGCGAGATTTGGTCCCATGAGGATGATGCAAATTTGTGTTTTTTGTTGTGCCATAGGTGTAGCACTATGTTGCGGTTTCAATAGCAAATTAATATCTCTAGGTGCTATCTGCATAGGAACTGGGCTTGGGCTCGCAACACCGGCTGCGTCGGACATACTTTTGCGATATACACCAGTAGCAATTAGAAGTTTTGTCTTTTCACTCAAACAAGCCGCTGTTCCAGCAGGCAACCTTATCGCAGGTTTGTTAGTACTGCTCGCAATAGCTATTGGATGGCAGAATGCTTTCCTAATCACTGCAATTTTAACGGGGGCAGTTGCACTTATTTTCCAGCCTTTACAAAGGACCTGGGACACTGGCCGCGACACCGCTGCTCACGTTACCTTTACCTTAAAAAGTTTTGCTTCTGGTGTCCGAATCATTTTTGCTGACCAACGTCTCCGCTGGCTCTCAATATCCTCGTTTGCTTTTGTGTTGCTGCAAATAGCAACCACATCTTATCTGGTTACATTTCTTGTTACAAAAGTCGGCTGTGACCATAAAACAGCCGGGGTAATCTATGCACTATCCTTCGCTGGCAGTTTCTTCTCTCGCATAATTTTTGGCATAATTGCTGATAATCTAATATCACCTCTAAAAACGCTTGGTTTGCTTGGTTTTATCATGGGCGGCGCCAGTCTTATTACCGCGCAATTTACACCGGACTGGCCGATTTACGGCATTGCGATAACCTCGTTTGTTCTTGCATCAACAGCAGCCGGTTGGAATGGTGTTTATATTGCAGAGACTGCTGCACGAGCGCCGGCAGGTTTAGCTTCTCATGTCTTAGGAATATCCCTCATTATGACCTATGCCGGATGTATTGCTACCACGCCCCTTTTCCTTATCCTTCTCTCTATATCCGGAAACAGCTATCATATTGCGTTCAGCATATTTGCAGTGCCAGCAATTCTGACAGGGCTTAGGTTGTTGTCGATCGAGCGGAAACAGGTTTAGACTAACGATATCTATGTATACAGTGTGTTAGAGCCAGAATGACCAAACTTATAATTCAAATACCGTGCTTCAATGAGGAGGATACTCTTCCCATTACTTTAGCTGCGTTACCAAAACACATAGAAGGGATTGATGTGATTGAACGACTCGTTATAGACGACGGGTCACGTGATAGAACTTCTGAAATCGCAGCCCAGCATAACGTTGAACACGTCATAAAGTTTTCTAAGAATCGTGGTCTTGCCCGAGCGTTTATGGCCGGAATTGAGGGAGCACTCGAAGCAGGCGCGGATTTCATAGTCAATACCGATGCTGATAACCAGTACTGCGCAGATGACATAAAGACTCTTCTGATGCCGATCATCTCTGGCGATGCAGAAATAGTTGTCGGCGCGCGTCCTATTAATAGCATTAGTCATTTCTCGCCCATTAAAAAATACCTACAGCGAATAGGTTCCTGGGTGGTCCGGCTTGTGAGTGGCACCAAGATTGATGATGCGCCAAGTGGATTTCGTGCCTTCTCTGCTGCAGCTGCAATGAAAATTAATGTATTTTCAGAATATACCTACACTCTCGAAACTATTATCGCCGCTGGACAGCGCGGCATTGCCATTACTTCTGTCCCTATTCGCACAAATGAGCAATTACGCCAATCTCGATTAATCAAAAGCATTCCTAGCTATGTATGGCGCTCTATAGTAACTATTTTTCGAATATTCCTTTATTACCGTCCGCTGAGAAGTTTTGGTATTCTTGGATCAATACCATTTGCCCTCGGCTTTCTTCTCGGCATGCGGTACCTTATTTTTTGGCTGGAGGGTACGACACGTACACACACCCCTAGCTTGATACTTTCGGCAATTCTTTTACTTACAGGCATGTTGTTGTGGATGGCTGGACTGATAGGTGATTTGCAGTCGGTAAATCGCAAATTGCTTGAAGATATACAGTTTTCGCAGCGTCGACAACGCCACAACGGCCATAAAAAATCTCCCTCTTAACGAAACGATCATGATCTACATACGTAAAATAATTGCTACATCGATAAGTCTCACTATCCTCGCGATTATATATTACCAAATTGACTTGAAGCTTTTAGGGCAAGCAATGAACGGCTTGGATTGGCAGTGGTTTGGACTTGCAATAGCTATGATTGCACCCTTAACTGCTGCGAGCGCTTGGAGAATATGTTTTCTCGCCCCCAAAGATGCGAGGCTCAGTTTTTTTCAAAGCCTTAACCTCACTCTCATGGCAAGTGTTCTTAACGCTGTGCTTCCATCCAAACTCGGTGATATTGCACGTTCGTATGCACTGGCAGAACAGGGCCATATGCCCATGGCAGATGCCCTTTCTTTAGTAATTTTTGAGAAAACATGGGATGTGCTGGCTTTATCTTTTTGGTGTTCCATTGGCTTATTATGGATGCTTTTAACCTCAAATGGCATCAGTCCGTTATTCTACGTCATGGCTTGTGCAATCATTTTAGCCTTATTCGTAGGCGGAATGATGGTCGCATCACTGAGATTCGCAAATGGCATTTTTTCTATTGCACTTAATTTTATTCCAAATAAGAGAAACAAGAAAATTGAGACGTTACAGAGTGCATGGTGCCGGGCATTAACAGATTTCTGGTCTAACAAGACCAAAGCCATGATTATCATCAATGGCTCACTTTTTCTCTGGTTGATGCATCTTTTTCAAATATGGCTTTTCGTCCTAGCACTGAATTCAAAAATTCCATTTCTTGATAATGCAGCAATGGCTTCACTGGCTATCTTTATCGGCTTACTACCCTTCACCTTAGCTGGGATCGGAACAAGAGATGCAGCCATTATCTTTTTTTACCAGCCTTACATAGGAGCTCCAACTGCAGCAGCACTGGGTTTGTTGTGTACACTCAGGTATTTTTTACCTGCATTAATAGGCCTACCATTTGTTCGACGGTACCTTGTGATTGCCCGCCGTATCAAAGAAGATGTTAAACTTGGTACTTAGCTCATGACAGGGTTTCTTAGTTTCGCCGACAAATGCCTTTTCCACGAGAATAAAAATAATACCACTTACTGTAGAATAGGTCTTGTTATTGCCTTGGCGTTTGCGTTGGTCCCTTCACTCGAAACACTCGTGCTTTCTTTTGATCGGCCATATACTGTACAAGATGATGCACGACAGTTTTTATTCTGGATGAAACAATGGCAAGATCCAAGATTATTCAATAATGACCCTATAGCGGAATATTTTAAGTCCGTCACACCTCCGGGCTACGCCGCACTTCATTACGTTTTCGATAAACTTGGCATTGAGCCATTCCTTGCTAATAAATTATTAGTCACGCCACTTTTCCTTTTAACAGCAGCGCTTGCCTACAAACTCGCATACTCCGTGAGGCCAATCACCGCAGTTGCGATAGCAGGCAGTTGGCTCACTTGTTTTTTCCTCAGTCTTATTGACCAGTCGCTTTTGAGTGCTACTCCACGCGCCTTTGCAGTGCCTCTTCTCCTATGGTTCTTGCTATCCGTTTCTCAAAATTCAACATACCAAACCGCTGTGAGCTGCCTACTGCAAGCTCTATTTTACCCAACTATAGCCCTTGTAAGTGCCGGCGTTCTTGTTTTGTTGTTATTTAGATGGAAACACACCGAGAGAAGTGTTGGAATTAATAAAAAACAGATATGGCCGGCGTTGGTTGGCAATTCTGCGATCGGCGTGGGGCTATTACCTTTCATTCTCACGAGCGGCAGGTATGGTTCTATAATAACTGCTGCCGATGCAGCGGCATTGCCGGCTTTTCAGGTCGGAGGCAGGTCTGCATTCTTCCTCGACGGATTTATAGAAACTTATATCTGCGGTGCGAGGGCGGGTTTTTTACCTGTCGAGTGGGGCTGCGGTGAGGCTTTTCGGCAAGGCTTCGGCTTTGCACCATTGCTAGCTACTATGCTTCTGGTTTTCACTTTGAGCATACCACTCATGCTTTGTTATTTTGCAAACAGCACAGTTGTTAGAAAGCCAGGTACTTTTGGAAATAGAGAACAACTTTTTTCGTTGGTATTAATATCCAGCAGCTTCTGGTTTATTGCGGCACATTTTTTTCTATTTGATCTGCACTTGCCCTCTCGCTACACCCAACATACTCTTCGAGCAACAATGTGGATTGCGACAGCACTATTGCTGGGGCCGCCTCTTATTGCTGCTGGACGAAAGTATGCCCCAAAATTATTTGGAATTCTTGTCTTATTATTCGCTTTGATTTTTTTTATACTGCCATTGCCTTTGTCGGTAAGTCCATATGCAAACTACGTGACAGGACAGCATCCTAAGCTTTATGAGCATGTAGGACAGTTACCAAAAAATTCTCTTATTGCGTCACTCTCAACCGAAGCAGACAACATACCAAGTTTTTCAGGTCGGCGAGTGTTGAGTGCCCGGGAATATGCAATACCCTACTCCCTGCCTTACATAAATAATCTACAAAGCGCAACGAAGAGTCTAATTTATGCCCAATATGGGAATTCTCGCCAACCTTTGATCGATTTTCTGGACCTGTATAGGCCTACTCATTTACTGGTTGACATGAGGTCAGCAGATGGAAGTATTTTAGACCAACAATGGTGGTACAATGATTATCCTGTTGCTGCGACATGGGCGACCAAAAACATTTCTTCCCAACCACCAATTCTTTTCAGCCTCATGCAAGAATGTAAAACCGTCGCTTCCGGACCCCTTATTCTTGCTCCGACAAAATGCTTGCGATCACTCAGCAGTAAAAAAATCAATCATAAGTGAGTTTACGGCCTCGGGATTCTCAAATGCTGCCCAATGCCCCGCATCAGGTACCCGATGCAAATCTAATACCCCGGGGTATGCCGAACGGATATCGTCAATTAATTGATTTGCATTTCTATATTCAGAGTCATCGCCCTCACCCCACAATACTCTAAGCTTGCTTTTCAGATTCCCAAGGTCACTGGCTAAAGTATCTCCGCCACTAACTTTACGACTGTTAAATTTGGTATGATTTACACAATACACTTGAATATCTAGGCATTGTTCTGTGACAGTTTCAGGAAATGAAAGCATGTTTACAAGTAAATTATGACGGCAAATATCTCTCAGTAGAGCCTCATCATCTCCTGCTTCCTTGTAGCTACGCGTCGGCCTATTGGGATAGTCCCTCTTCGGCCCTCCGGCGGGCGAAATCAACAATAGATGACTTATTCTGCTACCCATTCGGGCAGCCATATTGGCAGCAATCGCTCCGCCGAACGAAAAACCTGCAAATTTTAACGGTTCATCGGCTGGAAACATACCTTGTAAAGCGAGATAAAAATAATCTAAATATTCTGGCCCGGACATTTCGGAAGAGACACCAAGGCTTTCTCCATACCCTGGATGATCAATTGCATAAACAGTGAATTGCTCCGCTAGGGCCTCAATATTTTTTACCCAATGATACCGACAGCCAAACCCCCCATGAAAAAGCACAAGTTTCGGTCCGCTTCCTTGGGTAACAAATGCAATAGGTTGTTTCTTTGTCATGTTTCCCCGTTCCTGCCGTGACTGCGATTTAACCAAAACATATAAAGACCAACAAAATCATGCCGATTATTCTATTATAAGTGGATCAAACACAATTTCTATATTCTCCAGTCACCATGCCTAAAACAGCGAGTAAAATCACCGACTCTGTTACCCACCGTGGAATAATAACTATAGCTACCGTGATGGGGGCTGGGTTACAAGGCATGGATACAATGCTTGCTGCTGTCGCTCTGCCACATATACGGGGCTCGCTATCGCTAACCTTTGAGGAAGCATCGTGGATTTTAACATCTTATCTAATTGCAGTTGCCATTGCCACACCGCCAGTGAGCTGGCTCGGTCGTAAATTCGGTCGTAAGCGACTATTCCTTGTTGTTATAGGTGGCTTTATTGTCTGTTCAATGCTTGCTGGTGGAGCTGACGGAATTAATGAAATGGTCGCCTATCGTTTTACACAGGGTGTCTTCGGTGCTGCCCTGGTTCCTCTTTCAATGCATATCCTTCTCGATATATATCCACGCGAAGAACACGGAATCGCAATCAGCTGGTGGTCATTTGGAGTAATGTTTAGCGCAATTTGCGGCCCAACACTTGGTGGAATACTCACTGAATTTTTATCGTGGCGCTGGAATTTTTACGTGAATATCCCGATAGCTTCCGTCGCCATGTTATTAATTTACATGTTTGTGCCTGAGAGCAAGGATAATGAAAAACGACCTTTCGATTGGTTTGGGTTCATACTACTCACAATTTGTCTTGGCGCTACACAACTTATGCTAGATAGGGGCAACAAGCTTGACTGGTTCCACTCCCCCGAAATCTTGCTCGAACTTGCTGCGGCCTGTCTCGCACTCTACCTTTTTATAGTGCATATATTGACCTCGAATGAGCCATTTGTCGAACCCGCCATTTTTAAAAACCGTAATTTAGTTCTTGGATTATGTTTAACTACCATGCACGGAGTAACACTTGTCGGACTTACGGGCCTAATTCCATCCTTCCTAAACAGATTAATGGATGTTCCGGTTCTGACAATTGGACTTATCCTTGCCCCTCGCGGAATTGCAACCGCATTAGCTTCTACTACCGCCGGAAGGCTTATGATCCGGTTCAACCCAAAATGGATCTGCGCATTTGGAATGTCACTAATGTCTTTATCACTCTGGATGATGGCTGGCTTCACACCTGAGACAGCAACCTGGCACTTCATTTTCGCGATAATTATTCAAGGCTTTGGTTTCGGGCTTTTCTTCGTATCAGGAAATTCCATGACATTTGCTACGCTTCCTGCAGAACACCGTGCCGAAGCAACAGCATTTATGAGCCTAATGCGTAAAATTGGATCCAGTGTTGGAGTGTCAGTACTTGTCGGAATGATCGCTAGAAATACCCAGCGTAACCATGAGATACTTGGTGCAAATGTAAGTCAACTGAATGAAATTTTTCGCCACAAAGAGTTACCTGACAGCTGGAGTTTAACCAATATTCAAGGCATGGCAGCACTCGATAAAGAAGTGACAAGGCAAGCTGAGTTCATCGCTTACCTTTTCGACTTTCATGTCCTTGGCATAGTAATATTACTTATGATGCCGCTAATACTATTATTCCGAGGTTCGGAACGATCTCCAAAGAAAACGCTTGGAAATAAATGATAGAAAAATCAGAATCCAAACAGGAGCCCGAAGAAAGAGAGGTTCTACTAACACCTCGTCAACGCATTGCTGTGGTCATTGGTATTTTGCCGGCCGGCATGATTACGGGCATGGATACTTTTGCTGTCGGCGTAGCATTACCACGCATGCAGGGGGTTTTATCAGCAACCTTACTGGAAATTTCCTGGATCCTTACTGCCTTCTTGGTTGCCGCGACAGTTTTTACGCCTATGTATGGATGGCTCGCCCGGCGTGTCGGACGTCGAAAATTATTTCTAATTATAATTATCGGTTTTTGTTCATGTGCCGGATTAATAGCTCAATCAGATAGCCTTGAAGAGATAATTTTTTTCCGATTCTGCCAAGGATTCTTTGGAGCTGGTTTCAACCCACTACTTATGCAAATCGTCCTAGCAACATTCCCTGTCAGTCAACAGGGAATAGCCTTCGGTTGGTTAACAACCGGGCGGATGAGCGGTATCATTGTGGGGCCATTATTGGGCGGCATTATGACGGAATACTTCTCTTGGCGTTTTGTATTCCTTACAAACATCCCCCTTGGAATGCTGGCAGCATATCTGGTTTACCTTTACGTGCCGCGGGGGCATCCTGAGACTACCAAAAAATTCGATCTTTTTGGTTTTCTAATACTCGGTATCGCTATCCTTGCGCTACAATATGCTCTTGATCAAGGTCAAACCCTAGGTTGGTTTGACTCAGTAGAAATCATCGGTGCAACATTGCTATCTGCTGGCGCACTATATTTATTTGTTGGTCATATCTTTTTGAGCCGCAATCCTTTCCTAAACCCGAGAGTTTTCGCCAATCGTGAATTCCTAATAGGACTGCTCTTTGGATTTCTACTCAATTTTATGGTTTTCGGTTACGCTGGATTAATTCCTCCAATATTGCAAAACCACATGGGATACCCAGTTATTTCCACTGGTTTCCTGATGGTACCACGAGGCATAGGCACGATGGTTTCGTCACTTATCGCGGGCGCAATGCTAATGAGATATTCGGCCCGGCCAATCTCGGCGCTTGGTATATGCTGTATAGGTGGATCAACGTGCTGGTTGTCTTTTTTCACTCCTGAGGTCAACGCGATATACATCTCTCTGGCATTGTTTATACAAGGAGCAGGATTTGGGTTTCTTTCAGTATCGCTCACGACGGTAGCTTTCCAATCAATGTCACCATCTCAGCGTGCAGATGGGACGTCGGTCCTGAGTTTGTTTAGACGCTTGGGATCGGCGATCGGAGTATCAGTTTTAGTAACACAGCTCGCTCGATCAACACAAAGTGCAAGGCAGGTCCTCAGCGAGAACTACACTGCCCATAATGAGCTTTTCAAACACCTTCCATTGCCAGAAAAATGGAATCTAGACAGCCTGCCAGGCTTATTATCTATGGAGAAGGTCATAGACAAACAAGCGGAATTTATCGCTTATCTTCATGATTTTCGGCTTATGACACTTTTGATGTTTTTACTTCTACCGCTCGTACTAGTTTTGCGAATTAAGCCGCCGGGCGAAATGGAAGAGCATCCCAAATACTCAAAATCGGCAAAAAAGAACAGTTAAGAACATGTCCGATGCCAGTAGCGAACGAACTACTCACCTGCCAGCAAAAGAACGTTTTTGGGTTGCAGTCGCAATAGTTCCTTGCGGTTCCATGCAAGGCATGGATACTTTTGCGGTCTCTGTTGCCATTCCTATTATGCAAGGTAGTTTTTCTGCAACGATTACGGAAATTTCTTGGGTGCTGACTTCATATCTGGTTGCAGCCGCCATCTTCATGCCATTATTCGGATGGGCAAGCAAAAAACTTGGAAGAAAAAAACTCCTCCTTATTACTATAGCAGGCTTTATAGGCAGCACCTTGCTTGTAGCTACCTCAAATACTTTGCTCGAATTAATCATATACAGGTTTATTCAAGGAGCATTTTCCGCTGGCCTAAATCCTCTCGCGCAGCAGGTATTATTAGCCGCCTACCCTAGGCAACTTCACCCACAGGCTTTCAGCTGGATGTCAAACGGCAGAATGGCCGGCGTAATGCTAGGCCCTATTGTAGGTGGTTTTCTTACCGAGTGGTTTGACTGGCGTTGGGTTTTTTGGGCCAACATCCCAGTTACGTTGGCGGCTTTTTACTTGGTGGCTCGCTATATTCCTGAGGGCGGTATTATCAAGGCATCCAAGTTTGATATGTTTGGCTTTATTACCCTAAGCATAGCTATCCTATTTTTGCAGTTACTGCTCGATCAGGGTGAGCGTTTGGAGTGGTTTGCAAGCAATACAATAATAATATTTGCTGCTCTTTCAGCGATTGGTATTTATTTGTTTTCTGTCCACGTCTCAACTGCAAAAAATACCTATATCGATCCGCACGTCTTCATGAATAGGGATTTCTTTATTGGACTGGTTCTGGTGTTCGCGCTCGGATTCATGATTTATGGCATGGCTGGGCTGCTACCAAAAGTGATTCAAGATCACATGGGCCATCCTCCGACGAGCGCTGGAATAGTAATGGCGATGCGGGGAATTGGCTCAATAATAGGTGCTTCGGTAGCCGGATGGCTTCTTACGGGGCGCGACCCACGTCCAACAGTTACTCTTGGATTGCTCTCGATGGCAGGTTCTATGTGGCTCTTATCGTTAATTACTGCCGATACGCCGATACAATACATTATGGCAATTGTTATTCTTCAAGGGTTTGGCATAGGAGCCTTTACCGTTCCCATCACTGCCTGCGCTTTTACCAGCCTTGACCCAGCACTGCGTCCTGATGCGACAGTGATGAACTCACTTGCTCGCAGGCTTGGGACTTCGATAGGAATTTCAATTCTTGTAAGTGTGCTTGTTCATAAAACCCAGTCAGTGCGCAATGGCCTAGCGATACATATCGCGCCTGAACGCCTACGAGAGCTATCAGTTCCCGAAAGTTGGAACCCAGATGAACAGTCTGGAGCCTTCCATTTGAACCGACTCGTTGAAAAAGAAGCCGAATTTCTTGGCTTCCTATTTGATTTTCAGCTTATGGCTGTAATTCTGTTATGTCTCTTCCCACTTGTATTTTTGATGCGACTTGATACAAAAAAATACTAACCAGTTGTATCATTTTATCTTCGTCTTCTACCGATGCCATTCTTTTACAAAGGCTTGATTAACTATATGAAGCGCTATTAATAGAACACTACAAATGCTCTTCCGATTTTCAGACAAGGGGAAGGAAAAAGGAGCCTAAAAACAACTTTCCTATTGTCAAGAATAAATGCCTTTAATCCGGTGTTAAAGTTTGGGCAAGCCATATTTCTGCGGTGTCACAAATACTAAAGTTAAGTTAAATTTTTTAATGGCAGCTACTGAAACACAAGTTAGGCTATCTGAACGCCAAAAATTACTCATTGCCTTGTCGACAATACCCGCCGGGGCAATGCAGGGTATGGACAGCTTTGCTACGGGTGTAGCCTTGCCACAGATGCAAGGCGCTTTATCCGCGACCATAACAGAAGTTTCGTGGGTGCTCACCGCCTATCTTGTTGCAGCGGCCATGTTTACTCCAGTTTACGCGTGGTTAGCGAGAAAGCTTGGCCGTAAAAGGCTTTATATCTTCGTAATTTGCGGATTCCTTTTATTCTCAACATTAGTATCCCAATCATCAAGCATACCAGAAATTGTTGCCTTTAGGTTTCTTCAGGGTTGTTTTGCTGCAGGACTAAATCCCCTTACGATACAGGTTGTGCTTGCTACTTTTCCGGCCGATCAACATGGAAAGGCATTTGGTTGGCTTCAAACAGGGCGAATGAGTGCCGTGGTTATTGGCCCATTGGTTGGCGGAGTTTTAACTGAATTCTTCGGCTGGCAAGTAGTTTATTTGATGAATATCCCTCTGGGTCTTACCGCTTTAGTCATGATGCATACACTTGTGCCCACTGACAAACCTGAAGGATCAAAAAGATTTGATTTATTTGGTTTTTTTCTCTTAGCAATCTGTGTAGGCGCCTTTCAATTAATGCTTGATAATGGTCAACGTCGTGATTGGTTCGACTCTCCTGAAATTATAATTTACTCTATCATAGCCGCATCGGCTTTTTGGGTTTTTACAATCCATTGTTTCTCAACACGAAACGCATATTTGAATCCAGCGGTTTTGAAAAATCGTGATTTTATAGTCGGTGCCATTTTTGGTTTTATTCTGAATTTCACTATGTGGGGCTATGTAGGGCTAATACCGCCGATTCTCCAGAACCATCTCGGCTACCCTCCTATGGACGCTGGCGTGCTAATGACACCGCGTGGCATTGGAACTATGATAGCTGCATTTTGTTGCGGATTATTACTACAACGTTTCAATCCACGCCCCATACTGTTCCTCGGAATGCTAAGTCTTGCCCTTTCCTCTTGGATGCTTTCTGAGCTCTCGAGGGAAACAGGACCCTTTCCTATTATGTTGGCAATACTAGTGCAAGGCTTTGGGTTAGGTTTCATGTCTACTGCCGCAGTAACTGCAGCTTTCCAAAACATACCCGCATCATTACGGCCTGACGCTTCCGTCATTCTAAGTCTTATTCGACGAATAGCCTCTTCCATCGGTGTTTCCGTCCTGTTCTTACTCTTGGTTCAGTCAACCCATACAGCCCGCCAAAGTCTTTCAGAAAATGCTAGTTTGTACAACGAACGATTAAGACATTCTTTATTGCCCGAAAATTGGGATTTAGAAGATGTAGCGGGTCTCAGTAATTTTGGGGAAGTGATTGATGCGGAGGCTCAATTTATCGCTTATATTCATGACTTCACGATAATGATGTTTGCCGTAATTGCGCTTATGCCACTTCTTTTGCTGCTGCGCTCGCCCAAAAATACAAAATTACGTAAGTAGAGGAATAAAATTAATGAATTGAAATAGGTTAAACTGCACATCATTGTCGCTTAAGCTCTAAAAGCGTATGACTTATAAAATTTAATATTTAAGGAACATAACATGAGCCGTCTCCCTGAGGTCGACATTGAAAACCTTGATCCAGATCAGGAAGCCTTTCGTGATCAGATAGTTGCCAGCCCTCGTGGCGAATTACGGGGCCCTTTTGTACCCCTTCTACATCATCCCGCAGTAGGTAACTTAATTCAAAAAGTAGGAGCACAACTGCGTTTTGAAGGTGTTTTGCCCGGCAATTTGCGGGAACTTGCTATAATAATCACGGCAAGACACTGGACAGCTCAATATGAGTGGCATGCCCATCGTCGCATAGGAGAGAAAGAAGGAATTTCTCCACACATTTGTGATGCTATTGCAGAGCGCAAAGAGCCAGATTTTGATAACGAGCAAGAAAAGCTTGTTTATGAATTCGTCACTGGCATGCTTGCTAATGACCTCAGAACACCCGACAATATATTTTCAGAAGCCCTGAGGGAGTTTGGACCAGATGGGGTGATAGAACTTAATTGCCTTTGTGGTTTTTATGGATTGATAGGTTCCGTCTTAAATAATTTTGATGTGGAAATCCCAGACGGAAACGACAAAGCCCCATTGCCTGCTTAATCAGATGACAGTAACAAAAAAACTGCGCAATTTACTCAAACAGGATAGTCTCATCCTCGCTGGCGGCGCTCATGACGCAATGACCGCCCAATTGGTTGAGCAGGTAGGCTTCGAACTCTGTGTTGTTACTGGAGCAGGAACCGCCGTATGCAGGGGCTATCCAGATATCGGCCTGCTATCAATGGATGAAATGGTCACCAACGCAAGGTACATAGCGGAAGCGGTGAACATTCCTGTGATTGTCGATGCTGACAACGGTTATGGAAATATTCTAAATACACAACGAACTGTAAGAGCATTCGAATCAGCCGGAGTAGCTGGTATTCATATTGAAGATCAAACATGGCCCAAAAGGTGCGGGCATATGACAGGCAAATCAGTTATACCAAAAACTGAAATGGTTCAAAAAATCCGAGCAGCAAAAGATGCTGTTAAGGATAAAAATTTCGTCCTCATCGCTCGCTGCGACGCTTATCTGGTTGAAGGACTTGAGGCAGTGTTAAAACGTGGGGATGCCTATATAGATGCTGGTGCTGACATGTTGTTCTGTGAAGTAGCTGATAATCTTGACCACACACGCGCAATTGCAAACCATTTTAAAAAGCGGATACCTTTACTTTACAACCATAGCCCTAGTCCTATGGTACCAATACTTACCGCAAAAGAAGTACATGAGATGGGCTTCAAACTTGACTGTTTCTATGCACAACCACTGCTTGCAGCAGCTAAAGCAACCAAAGAGACCCTTCAAAAAATTTTTGAGACTGGCGACAGCAAATCAGTAAAATCCTCGCTTATGCCTTTAGATGATGCTTGGGAAATTGGAGGTTTGACAATGATGCGTAAGTTAGAAAAAAAATATTCAGTAGAGTAATATTCTTTAAAACTATGCCAATACAAAATTAATCCTCCAACCAGAACCCATATGCCATTGCTCCAATTAATTGCTCATGCGATAACGTAACGGTATCGGGCGGCGTTTATGCGCACTCGGTTTTTCCGTATTAGAACGTCATTGCCGAGGAGGATTAGTTCATGCGTGCCACAACCAAGCTTCGCAAATTACTTGCAACAGGTGAAACTCATTTAGTTCCAGGTGCATATGACGGAATGTCAGCGAGAATAGTACAGGCTGCCGGTGCAGAGATTGTGTATGCAACCGGTGGTGGCATTGCACGATCAACGGGCATACCGGACATGGGGATGTTAAACCCTTTCCAAATTGAGGATAGGCTTACTCAAATGGTCGATGCAGTGGAGATACCAATAATCGGTGATTTTGACACCGGATATGGAAACGTATTAAACGCCTTGCACGAACTCAAGCGCTTTGAGCGAACGGGAATCGCCGGCTTTCATATAGAGGACCAGACATTTCCAAAACGCTGCGGGCACCTAGATAACAAAACCGTAGTACCGGTTGAAGAATTAGTAACGAAAATCAGGGCAATAAAAGATAATCAACTGGATCCTGACTTTGTTGTCATTGCACGAACAGACTCCCTTGCTATCGAAGGGGTAAATAGCGCAATTGAGAGAATGCACAAGTACATGGAGGCAGGCGCAGACGTTGCATTCGTGGAAGCACCAACATCATTGGATGAATTAAAAAAGATTTCAGGGGAATTCAAAGACGTTCCTTTGCTCTACAACATGTTTTGGTCTGGGAAATCGCCAGTTCTAGAAAAAAAAGCTCTCGAAGAACTTGGTTTTAATCTCATGATAGCACCCGGAGATTTGCAACGAGCGGCGATGCATACAATGAAGCTTATGGCCGAAGAAATCCTCAGAGTTGGTCATACGGAAAAATACATGGATATGATGGCGTCATTTCAAGATCGTGAGGAGGCGGTTAACACACCACATTATATGCAATTGGACGATAAATATTCAGACTAGGAAAATCTAATCATGGCAAGCATCAATAGTTTTGATTGTAAAAGAGCATTCAATGTAGATGGTAAGGAATACAATTACTTCAGTATAAAAGCTGCAGAAGAGAATGGAGCGGGGAATCTATCTGATCTTCCCTACTCACTCAAAGTCCTAGCAGAAAATCTGCTTCGAAATGAAGATGGAATTTCTGTAACTGCGGATGATATCACATCACTTGGCAAATGGGTTTCCGAGACCAAAAAAAATATTAGCACCCCAAGCAACACAAAAAACAGTCGGGAGATCAATTTCTATCCTGCTCGAATACTCATGCCTGACGTCAATATGGGACTTCTGGTCGAATTAACAGCAATGCGCGATGCAGTATCTGAATTAGGCGGTGACCCTAAGTCAATAAATCCACTCATACCGGTCGATGTTGTCATCGATCACTCAGTGATAGCAGACTTTCATGGTACCGAAGATGCTCTACAACGAAATGTAGCCCTGGAATATGAGCGAAATGGTGAACGCTATTCCTTTTTGAAATGGGCTGCACAAGCGTTCGAAAATGTAAGAATTGTTCCGCCAGGTGCAGGCATCCTTCACCAAGTTAACATAGAATACATTGCGAACGTTGTTACTGGGCGCGAAATAAATGGCGAGCTCTGTGCTATACCTGACAGCCTTTTGGGCATGGACAGCCATACCACTATGGTCAACGGAATATCAGTGTTTGGCTGGGGCGTAGGTGGTCTTGAAGGTGGAACAGCCATGCTTGGCCAGCCGATATCAATGTTAATACCGGATGTGGTTGGTTGTAAATTAATTGGCGAACTAGGCCCCGCATCAACCCCTACTGATGTCGCATTAACGGCAACGCAAATGCTTCGCGATCACGGTGTGGTGCAAAATTTTGTTGAGTATTGTGGGCCGGGCCTTGATGAAATGAGCGCCACAAACCGTGCAACCTTGGGAAATATGTCTCCCGAGTATGGTGCGACTATGGGGTTTTCTCCAATTGACACTAAAACATTGGATTATTTGCGGGTATCCGGAAGGTCAGAGGAACAAATCAATCTGGTAGAGACTTATGCGAAGCTACAAGGTCTGTGGAGAGATCCAACAAAAAAAGAACCAACTTACACGGATATTGTCGAAATAGACTTAAGCGATATTGAACCCTGCATGGCAGGTCCCTCCAGACCAAACCAAAAAACTCTTCTCAGTCAAATTCCAAAAAACTTTGAAACCGCATTAGAGGATATGTGCGGAACGGCAGAAATTAAAGCTGTGAATGTACCCGGAAAGGACTTCGAACTCAGCCATGGCAAGGTTATGATTGCCGCAATTACGAGCTGTACAAACACGTCAAATCCTGCGGTTATGCTGGCTGCGGGCTTATTGGCACGCAATGCAAGACTAATAGGGATCAGACCCAAACCATGGGTAAAAGCGTCAATATCGCCAGGTTCACGTGTTGTAGCAGATTATTTTGAAGCAGCGGGTGTCCAGAAGGACCTCGATGCTCTTGGTTTTAATATCGTGGGTTTCGGTTGTGTGACTTGCATGGGTAATTCTGGCCCGCTTGAGACATCAATTGCAGATACTATTGATGAACATGACCTTGTCGTGGGAGCTGTCCTATCTGGAAATCGAAATTTTGAAGGACGTGTCCATCCTCAATGCCGCGCGAACTATTTAGCATCTCCTCCTTTGGTTGTTGCATATGCTCTTGCAGGTTCTCTTCAAATAAATCTAACCACTGATCCTCTAGGCCAAGACGCAGAAGGTAAAGATGTTTTTCTTCATGATATTTGGCCTTCTTCAAAAGAAGTTGAGAGTATTATGGAGGATGTAATTACGCCAGAGATGTTCCGTAAGCGTTATGCGTCTGTTTACGAGGGCACGCCAGAATGGCAGGCGATGGAAACTGATGAGGGTATAGAATTCAAGTGGCCAGAAAATAGTGAATACATCAAACGACCCCCTTTATTCGAAGGGATGGAGATGGAACTGCCAAAGGTAGAGAATATTGAAGGAGCTCGCTGCCTCATAATGGCGGGTGACATGACCACCACAGATCATATTTCACCAATTAGCGTCATACCAGAAGAGCACTCAGCGGGACAATATCTCTTATCAAAGGGCGTGGAGCGAAAGGATTTCAATACATATGGTGCGCGCCGCACAAATCACGAAGTTATGATGCGTGGAACATTTGGGAACATACGATTTAAAAACGAGATGGTTGATGGAAAAGAAGGCGGATTTACCCGCCATTGGCCAAGTGGGGAAGAGATGAGTGTCTTCGATGCTGCAATGCAATATAAATCTGATGGCGTTCCGCTTGTAGTTGTCGGAGCTCAAGCCTACGGCACCGGATCTTCTCGTGATTGGGCGGCTAAAGGAACAAAACTATTGGGCATAAGAGCCGTCATCGCAGAGAATCTGGAACGCATTCACCGTTCAAATTTAATTGGGATGGGTGTTCTTCCTCTTCAATTTAAGGATGGTGAAACCCGTAAAACGCTTGAGTTGAATGGTTCAGAGAAATTTGATATTGCCGGTTTGTCCGAAGGGTTAACTCCCCGTCAAGACATCGAATGTAAAATCACACGGGAAAACGGCGAGCAGCTAACCATCCAACTTCGCTGCCGCCTAGATACAGAAGTGGAGTTAGAATATTTTAAAAATGGTGGCATGTTGCATTACTGTTTACGACAAGCACTTTTAAAGGCGGCGTGATAGAGACCTTTGTTTAAAATATTGGCACCGCAAGCTAAGCATGTAAGCCACAACTTGCAGTTTCTAATTGGCGTTATTTATAAAATTATGACCTTATTTCTCAGACGGCAGGACTTGTGCCGCCATCAACATTAATTGCCACCCCATTTATGTACGACCCCGCATCTGAGCAAAGAAAACAAGCCATGTTCGCGAATTCTTCGGCACGCCCGAGGCGCCCAATTGGTAACTTAAGATCTTTTGCCATATCTTTGAGATAGTCATCATAGCTCTGCTTTTGGTCGGTTGCTTTCCAACGATTAAGCCACTGATCACTCTCTATCCGTCCGACAAGCATAGCATTTACCAAAACATTGTGAGGAGCTCCCTCCTTGGACAGTACCTTAGTGAGAGCCATTCCAGTGGCGCGAGACACAGCTGTTGGAGCTCCTCCGCCCGGCGGCGCTTTCGCCCCAATATTGAGAACATTTATTATTCGACCCCACTTACGTTCCATCATACCTGGAAGAACATGCCTACAAGTTCGAATGGCGGCATAAACCTTTACCTCAAAGTCTTTTACCCATTCCTCATCACTAATCTCACAGAAAGGTTTGCGCAAAGAGGCACCCGCATTGTTGATCAAAATATCAATATGACCAAGAGCATTTTCGGCATTGTCTAGCAGCTCAGCTACACCAGCAGCTGTACTTACATCTCCTACAAATGCAAACGCTTTTGTGTCGGAAACAGCCTCGACTTCTTTTAGAGTTTCGCTAAGCAAATTTTCACGCCGACCACAAATTACAACATTGGCACCTGATGCCGCAAAATTTAGTGCCATCGCACGACCAAGACCACGACTAGACCCGGTAATGAGGGCGTTGCGTCCGTCCATTCTGCATTCCATTTATTTTACTCCTATGACCCTGAGTTACGGAAACTATCCTCTGTTTAGTTTCTTTATCATATTAAATATATCCACTGTGGCTCCAATCAGAACTTTCTTTTGTATCTCAAAGACCGGCCTTTTAATTAATTTAAAGTGCGCAAGCATCAAATCTCTTGCACGCGCTTTATTGAGGTCCTGTTTTTTTATGTCTTGAATCTTACGCCAAGTCATGCTGCGCCGATTAAGCAATACATTCCAATCTGTTTGAATCAACCATCTATCTAGTTTTTTAGGGTCAAGTCCCTGAGTACGAAAATCGTGAAACTTCAGAGGTATACTCTCAGTGGACAACCAGTTTATGGCTTTCCGACAAGAGTCACAATTTTTCAGACCATATATATGAATCATCAATCGCCTCCTCAACCGTAATTTCATATAATACCACCACAATCTAATGCGACTATAATTTGTAGTTAGATAGAAGGAAGAAAGTTCGCTGTGTCCAAAGTTCCAGCCCGTGATTACCAAAAGCTATTTCCTGTTCCAGTTATGCTAATCAAAGTTCCGAATGCGGCAACACTTAATGAGAAACTTGTCGCCGAGATTAAGCAAGTAAGCATGACCACACCGAATGGCAAGCCGGATAGTTGGGCATGTGATGTTTACACAACGCTGACTAACAACAACAGGCTTCATGAGCGCCCTGGATTTCATGATTTCGATCTATTGATGCGCCAGGGATTTATGCAATTTGGTCACGCGATGGGATATGATTTTACCATCGAAAGTCTTGAAATCACGCAATGCTGGGTGAATATCTACAACTTTGGTATGAGCCAAGAAATACACCATCACCCCAACAATATCATGACCGGTGTTTATTACCTCAAGGCGCCGGCCAATTGTTCAGAGATTTTATTTCATTCGCACTTTGCTGATGTAATGATACGTCCTGCTGTTTACGAGGAAAACGCACTCAACAACCCGATAGCATCCCTGCACCCAAAGCCTGGTGACCTCATTTTCTTTGATAGTTCGCTGCGTCACTCAGTTCCGACGAACGACATAGAAGGAGAGCGCATTAGCCTTTCGTTTAATGCGCGGTTCTGACAGAAAAATGTACGAATTACCATCGACAATATTGGAATATTTTCCGCAAACCATCCAAATCTCTAAGCCGTCCAATTTTAAAAAATTAAACTCTACATTGTTGGCAGCTATCAATGAGATTTGTCGGACAACACCAAACAGCAAACCTCGCCATTGGGCGGGCAACCTTTACACAACTGCGCGCAATAAAAACCAACTAATGGACGAACCGAGCTTTCGCGAACTAGCTGACTTTATCACTGAGGAAATTGAGGTTTTTGCAAGTAAACTTTGTATAGATAAAAATAACGGTAGATTATCTATAAATAATATGTGGATAAATATATTAAAAAATAAAGACTCTATGGATCAACACTGCCATCCAAACTCATTATTTACTGGCGTTTACTTCATAAAAGTACCATATAATTCCGGTTTACTTGCATTTGACTCTCCTTCATCTGAACAAATGATAACCCCCCCGATAAAGGTAAGTAATCAATACAATATGCGCCAGGCTGGTTTTAAAATGAGTGAAGGTGATTTAATAATTTTTAATAGCCACCTGAAACATCGTGTTCTGCTTCACAATGTCGATGAAGAGAGAATTTCAATAGGCTTCACATGCGCTCTGTAATTTTAATATTGATCCCTTAGACATTGAAAATTTCCTCCCAGTAATAGCGACATTTTACTAACTGGCCTCTATTGCGTAGAAATATTACACTTAATGATGGGTAACTTATGAAAGGCCAGGCATGCCGCTTACTCCTAATAACAGTAAACCAGCGTCTCCTATTAAAATCGAGCGCATTGTGGAAGATTTGTTTAAGGTTCCTATCCAATTGACCCGCGCACCTAATTCAAACAGACTTTGTGACGCTATGATACAAGAGCTGGATCAGATCCGGGCAGAGACACCAAATGGCAAACCCACCTCTTGGGCTTGTGATGTCTACACAACAATATCAAATAATTGTAATCTTCATGAACGTCCCGCATTTCGGGAATTTGCTGATTTTCTAATGGAAGGCCTTAAAAAATTTGGAGAAACAATGGCTTATCCATTAGCTGAAAATAATCTGCGAATTACTCAATGTTGGGTAAACATATATCAGCACGGTATGAGTCAGGAGATTCACAATCATGCCAATCACATCATGACTGGCGTTTATTATGTAAAGGCACCGCCAAACTGTTCTAAGATCCTTTTCCACTCTTACCAGGCTGATACCATGATCAGGCCGCCTATTGAGAGAGATACTCCCTATAACAATGTAGTTGCATCATATTCACCTCAACCCGGTGATTTGGTAATTTTTGACAGCAGTTTACGGCACTCGGTTCAAGTAAATGCCTCAGAGGGTGAACGCATAAGTGTGTCTTTTAACGCAACTATGTGAGGCCACAATGACAGACGTAACACCCCACACTAGATACTTAGAGCTATTTCCCTGTCCTGTGCAGATCTCGAATATTCCCGATCATGATGACATAAAAAAAAGTTTACTGCCGGCCGTTGATTTTATTCGCAGCAGTACGCCAAACAGTCGCCCGAGTGATTGGGCATGCTCATTATATACCACAATAGAGAATAATAACGAGTTGCACATGCAACCAGAATTTCTGGATTTGAGCCAAATAATTGCATGTGAATTGATAGAATTCGCGAAGTATATTGGAGTACACTTACCAAATAATAATGTATTTATTAAGAACATGTGGATAAATATATTCGAAAAAAACTGCTCTACTGACGTTCATATAAATCCTAATAGTCTTTTTTCTGGGATCTATATTCTAAAAGCTCCAAAAGGTTCCGCGAAAATTGTTTTTGACTCACCTGCTGCCGAAAAAATGATTTCTGTTCCAGTAATAGAGGATAATGAATACAACATGGAAAACATTGCTTATGATACTAATGAGGGTCAACTAATCATTTTTAATAGTAACTTTAGACACAGAGACTTATTGCATACATTAGATGAAAGAAAAATTACTTTAAACTTTACTGCGGTAATTTGAGTATTTACTATAAAATTACAAGTTTACTTGCTTTTTTAGCATTTTTACATTGTATGCCACAGCTATTATGAACTAATCCGGCATTACGAGCCCACCTTCTTCAAGTAGTATAGCGTAGTCATTTGACCATCAGTATGCTTCTGTAACCAACGATTTCAGCCCGCTCACAACCATAACAAAGTGTGCGCTCTAAATGTTCCTCTTCAGCTGCCTCTTTACTCGCAAAAAGACTTTCCTAAATAACGAGGCCTATTCGTAACGCCACCTTAGCACTTGTATTGCGACACTGATGGTCCAGCGGCAAGAATGGGGTAAACAATATTCAACAGCTTTTATGGCTTACACCCCTTTTTCTTCAGTCGTTTTTGCATTGTAATCTAAAATGGATTGTCATCCGCCAGGGAACTTTCTTGCACAACTGTCTAAACACATTATTTCAAATTACCTTTAATAGCCATTCGAGAGGAGATCGGAGCATCAAAACCCTAAAGCGGCCCCATCGCTTCGAGGATCACTTGCCGCCTCGAAAATCCCGTCAGGTCGTAACACCACGGCACCTGCGTGTCCCATAATGTCGTCAAAATCACCAACCATTTCTAGTTCATGACCACGTTGGGCTAAGTCGTTGGTCACGTCAGCTGTAAAACGACTCTCAAGCCGTAATTTACTGGTATCATCACCCCATGTTCTACCTAGCAACCATCGCGGTGAATTTATCGCTGTTTGCAAATCCTGCTTATAGGTAACGTAACGACTGAATATAGCAGCTTGCGTCTGTGGTTGTCCCTCACCCCCCATAGTGCCATAAGCCATGACCCTGCCGTCGTGCAGATTAGCAAGCGCGGGTTGAATTGTGTGGAACGGTTGGCGCATTGGTTCAAGCCTGTTATGGTGATTTTGATTAAGTGAGAATCCTATGCCACGGTTCTGCCACACAATTCCTGTCTCAGGGAGAACAAGACCGCTTCCAAACTCCCAATAAACACTTTGTATACAGCTTACAACACAACCATCTGAGTCTGCAGCACCCATCCAAACCGTATCACCACTATCGACTGGGGTGTTCCAAGGTTTTGCATGACTGAAATCAATACCGGATGCCAACTGGGTTAATGAGTCGTGACTAAGGAACTTACTGACCAAGACATTCATGGAGTCTGGATCGGCCACATACTTATCCCGGATATTAAACGCAGCTTTTGTAGCCTCTATTATAGCATGAATGTAGTCTGCGGTTTCCGCCTCAGGCCTTTTAAGTATATCAAATAATGAGAGAATTATCAGTGAGGCAATACCTTGAGTTGGCGGCGGCATATTGTAGAGTGTGCCAGAGCTGGTTGCTGCCTGCAGCGGTTCAGTCATCCGCGCCTTATGCTTTTCCATATCCTCCAAACTTAATGGGCTGCCAACCTTAGCCAGGTCGGAGATGATCTTTCTGCTTAGTTCTCCCTCGTAAAAATCTGATATTCCTCGTTCACCGATTTGCATCAACGTTTCTGCCAATGCTGGCAAAACAAACCGCTCACCAACAATTGGTGGTTTTCCGTCGGGTAAAAACGTTTCAGAGAACCCAGGGATATCAGCTAATTCATTTGACTTATTCACGACATTTTTTTGAAGTGATCGTGTGACAGGAACACCCACACCAGCGTAGTATATAGCGTCTTCCAAAAGACGGTCCAATGGCAGCGAGCCACCAAACTTCGCGCTTATCTGTAAAGCTAATTCCCAGCCACTTGGAGCACCCGCCACTGTCAAAGCAGAGAGTGCCCCTCGAGATGGAATAGAACTGAAACCGCGGCTCAAATAAAATTCTCTAGTGATTTTTTTGGCGGCCCGCCCACAAGCATCTATTCCAAAAATTCTGCCCGATTTATGAATCAACCAAAAATTGTCTCCGCCTAAGGCGTTCATGTGAGGATACACAACAGCTATGGTAGCTGCGGTCGCCACCATGGCCTCTATTGCATTTCCACCCTCACGGAGCACCCTCAGCCCCGCCTCAGCAGCCAAATGATGTGGTGCACTTACTGCGCCACGAGAAGACCTCATTGTTTCAATCATGCCGTTCCTATCAAGAGTGCTTACAATATCAACTAATCACAACAGGATTGTTATTGTGTTCAACAAGCCACAACAAAATCAATCTCAACCAAAGCCCCAACTGCCAGTCCTGTAACGCCAATGCAAGTGCGGGAGGGCAGTCGGTCTTTAGGAAAAAAGCTCTGGTAGACTTTGTTCATGCGGTCAAAGTCTTGGAAGTTTACTAGATAAACTCGCGCAAAAGCTATCCTGTCGAAACCTAGGCTTTGGCTGCTAAGAACAAGTTTGAGGTTATCCATAACTCTTTTTGTTTGCTCTTCTATACCACCAGAAACCAACGTATTTGGGTCCTCTGGCAGTGTAGGCATTTGTCCGGTTACAAATAAAAAATCGCCTGCTCGGACAGCATGACTGAAGGGACCAACACGCTTTGGGCCTTGGGAGGAGACTATGTGTTGAAGTTCTAGCATCGTTGTCTAGCCTAGCTTATTGAAAGTTCCAAAATTACTCAAAAAAAAGTTGCCTCAGGCAGCGGGACTTTTAAAAAAACCGTAAGCACGACCCAGAACCCGATAGTGGTTACGATGCCGGCAACAGTGTTTATAGCAACAGAAGCCGATGTTTTGTGGGAATTTTTGGGAACTGCCGCTGAAATTATAGCGAACGCGAGACACCCTGCCACTACAAAACCAAGATATGGCAGAGCCACAACCCAGATAACCATTAACGCTATGAACAAACTACGACGAACTAAAGAGCCTGTGATAGCAGTTGGAGGGGGTAATAACTCACTTTTACAAAATTCTACAAGGACCAAAAGAACTGACAAGACTATTAATCCACAACCAATAAATGCAGGAGTAACCCGTCCAGCACTTTCAAAATCCTGCGATGCATAAAACATAAAAATACCGAGCATGCCGAATGTTAGACTTCCCAGTATATTCCTGGCCCTATTGTTATTGCCATTAATATTCATTTTAAGTTGAAACATTTTCTTTCATCCTTAACCTGTTGAAAGAGGAGCGCCGCAAAAGCGGCGGTAATATGATGGCAGCTAAAATGCAGCCAATTAAAGCAACTGATATTGGCCTTGCAAAAAAGGTCTCCAACACTGAGTCTTTGGCACGACCAATCATTAGAGCTTGGGCAAAACCCTGTTCCGCTATAGGACCCAACAGGAGCCCTAACACGATGGGTGGCGCTGGAAATCCAAAACGACTGATGATCCAAGCAACAATTCCTAAAACAAGCATAATCACTATATCGTGATAGTTATTTTGGATGGCGAAGGATCCAATAACCAGCATAAGGGCTACCATCGGCACCAAGTATGATTTTGGCATCTTGGTAACCGCTGAGTAGATAAAACGCCCCAAGAATAAACCGACTGGCAGCATAAGCACGGTTGCTATGGTCATACCCGACAGAAACGTCAATACAATGTCATTATGCTCAGTGAAGAGTTTTGGTCCAATCTGCACCCCATGAACCATCATCGCTCCCAAAATAACGGCGTCGGGAGGAGTGCCGGGAATTCCGAGTACAAAAGTTGGTATTAGACCGCTTCCAACCGTAGCATTATTAGCCGATTCCGAAGCTATTATTCCCCCGGGATCACCATCTCCAAACCTGTCGCTTTTTTTGGCGGTCCGGCTTGCCTCAGCATACGCAACTAAACTGGCTATTGCTCCCCCAGCTGCTGGAATGATTCCGATTAATGTACCTATGAGTGAACTCTGAATAGCATTTCGCTTTCGGTCCCAGATTGCCCTAGCGGCTCTTAAAAAATTATTTCTCCGCTCAGTTAGCGGTGTACTAAGGTGGTGATCTGGATCAGCTATTAAATCTATCGCTACCGGGAGACATAGCAGCCCGATCGTAGCAGGAATGATAGGGATCCCACCAATTAAAGCGGGATTTTCGTATGTGAACCGCATGTCACCGCTAACCACCGAGACACCAATTTGGGACAATGCCAAGCCAAAAAAACCACTGATGAGGCCTTTGATTAGGTTACCTTCACTTAGAGAGGCGATAATGGTAAGGCCAAACAGTGCAAGCCAGAAATACTCTGCTGGGCCGAACATTAACGCAAACTTAGCAAGTGGAGGAGCTAGCCATAAAAAAACAAATATTCCCGTCAACCCTCCAATCACCGATGCCATGCACGCTATCGATAGGGCCAACCCTCCCTCACCTCGTTTCGCCATTGGAAACCCATCAAATGTAGTGGTGATAGATTGTGGCGTGCCCGGAGTTTTAATTAGAATTGCCGAGAATGAGCCCCCGTAGGTAGACCCCATGTAGACGGTGCCAAGAAAAATTAGCCCCGGCACAGGATCCATCGAGAATGAAATAGGAAGCATCACGGCACAAGAAAATGTTGAACTTAACCCTGGCAGTGCTCCCAACAATATGCCTAAAAAAAGGCCGCAAGTGCCTACTGCTAAAATGTAAGGAGAAAAAGAGGCCGAGATATGCTGTAGAAATTCCATTGTACACATGTTGGGGTAGGCTCACGCTCATGGCGCAAAACTACCCCACAATGCCCTTACTTTTTCTTCTTTGAGAGCGCTTTACCTACAGCGCCATAATCTTTACCCAACCGAGCTTTGAATTCGTTGCTTTTGGGGTATGGAATTAATATGGGTTGATAACCACCTTTACTCATATCGGCCTTAACCGAGGCGTCATTCACTACTTTTTGGAAGGCATCGGAAACCTTCTGCCGAATGTTAGACGGAGTTCCAGGAGGAACTCCAATAGACCAATAAGCCACATCAACTACGGGGTACCCAAGCTCTGTCAACGTTGGCAGTTCGGGGAATAACGACATTCTTTTTTCTGAGGCAATAGCCAACATCCTTATAGAGTCACCGTCTTTCACACCCTGAGTAGTAAATGTCCACGCAGCATCGGTAGAGCCACTCTTTAATCCAGCGATCGTAGACGAAGTATCTTTGAACGGCACATAGGCTGCCTTAAACCCTCCAACCTTGTTGAATTTATAGAATGCAGAGTGATTGGAGCCACCAATTCCTGTTCCACCGATTGTCACTGAACCAGGCTTGGCCTTTATAGCAGTCACCAAATCCTTGAATGTTTTAATTGGGCTATCTTTTCGTACCGCTAATACTTGCGGGACGGAAGTGTAGTAAAGAACAGGCTGAATATCTTCATATGAGTAACCAGCATTTTTACCGCGCGCAATAGGCTGTAGAACGGTGTGCGGGAAGTTCAGCAATGTTAGCTCATATCCATCTTTCTTATCTTTTTTGATCTGCGACCACGCTTTCGCACCTCCAGCACCAGGCTTGTTAATAATGATTAACTCCTGACCAGTGACCGCAGTGAACCTTTTCTGCATAAACCGCGCTGCAATTCCAGATGGCCCACCCGGACCAAACCCAACAGTCAACCTAACCGGTTTTTCAGGAAACGCATTAACAGAGCCGCTGGTAAATGCGGCAGAAAAAATAATAAGCGATACAAGGTAAACTTTTACTATCAGTCTCATCTTCTTCCTCTATATGTTTTTATACAATTAAAAGTCTTAAGTTCACTGCCCGAATAATTCCCGTGAACGTTGTAGTTTCCACTGCACTATCTATGCCGGGTATTAACCTATTGTTTTTATTGTATAATTTCACTTAATGGAGGATTGAGCGCTCACATTTTGTGCTCGATAAGGATTAAATGATGAAAATTTAGGCATATTTTATTCTGTTTATTTTTTAACCTAAATAACTTGGGTAGGAAAGTTCTTTGTAACTAAAGGAAATTATATTAACCACGTAACGGTACCGGCTGCTCGCCCAAAAGTGCCGTCTCAATGATTGGACGCGCATGGTCTTTTGATATCGCATTTGCCTCTAACATATCTGCACAATCCTTTAGAATTTTGTCTGCGTCCTGTTTTATCTTCATGGTTTTGAAGGTATCGTCGCGAAAAATGCCCATTGATTCTGCAATTATTTCCAAGAAGTTGATTACGCTAAACGGGTAATCGCGCTCATGAGCGCATAACTCTCGATGATCCGCGTGATAAACAGCAGCAAGAGCATCCACGCCAGCAGCTTCAGCGGCGGCTAATTCTTGAGCTTGCAAATCCTTTTTAAGAGATGGCACTGTCGAGAGAGAATTGCTCATTAAGCCCATTTCAGGAAGATTTAGATCTATGACCTCAATACCAGGAACTGCATCACATAATCTCCTTGCAGCATTCGGAAGTCCTGCAATGCCGGGATGAAGATGAAGAGCAATTTTTTTCTTAACAGGCTGCTTAAGCAAGGGACGCAAAGCGTCTAGCTGTGATTCTAAAAACAAAACAAACGGCGTCATTTCAAACGGCTTTATCCCTGTGGCATTTTCGTAAGTAGGCAAGCCGAACTCCGAATATTGAACTTGGCATGTCGGACACCACGATAAGACTTCAGTTGCGCCCGTTTGGATAAATTTTTCTATGGTATTTGAGGCTACCTTGGTTGAGGTTTTAACGTCCCCGGCACGAAGTTGCAAAATACCGCAACAATGGGATGGACCACCCAAAACCAAGTATTTTGCTTTTAAAGCATCCATGATGTCTAAGCACAGCAAAGCTATGTGTGGCGTCTTCAAAACATTACATCCGGTATAAAATATATAGTCCACACTTTTCTCGTCAGGAACTGCTATTGTGCCATCCTGACCAAGCCGGTTCCGATCAGCTGCCGTTAACTGCATACGCGATAGAACCTTTACACCGGCACCCAAAGCCTTGAATGCCTTTTGACCCTCTAATTTTCTCTCCTTTTCGTTATGAGTTCGCTCCTTTGATACTGCCCGCGCCATCGTCAACATCAACCTCGGATTAATGCCGTAATCGCAGCTATCGATACAATCTCCACTGAGGATGCAAGCATCTGCCCATTGGCGCGATTTTTCATTTATATTTCCACCAGACAGGATATCCCGGATCCCGTTCGTCATAAGTTCCGAATCTAATCCACCAACACCTGCGCTTTCGATTATTGGACAAATTTCATAACACTTACCGCAACCTACACATGCCTCAGCAGTGGCATCAATCTCCCTTCGAAAGGCATCTACAAAATTGTCTACGGTTGCCTTAGCCATTGAACTACCCTTGCCTGTTCGATCGCAGAGCACCGCACACATTATGCCAACCAGCAAATTGCAAAAAACTGCAATAGAAACAACATTTTATATTTTAATCCAGAGATAATTTAAATGGATGTTTCATGAGAAATGCTCAAAAGTTAATCACTCTTGGTCAAAAGTGATGATTCCTTGCACAGAGCTAAAAATGCGGCTCTCAAGCACTTATCTGCATCTGCAAAACTGATTTTTTAGTTAGGATTGAACTGACGTACACAATCAATAAAAAATCACTTATTTGCAAATCAATTGAAGTGCTTGCCACTTGAATGTTGCCTTAGCAAACATCTATGATTTTTTCGCGCTTAAATACACTCCCCATACCCCCACTTTGATCGGTTTTATTTTGATTACATCACGACAAACCAAAGTGATATATCCAATCCTCATCATACGCTAAAGTCTATCCCAAACGTCGTATCCCCAAAAATGGAGTGCTGCATTATGCCCGAGCCAGAAAACTTACAAGCCCTGCTATCACGCCCTGGAACTCATTTAGCACCCAGCGCAACGGATGCTCTTACCGCCCGATTAATTGCAGAGTCAGGTTTCGATATTGCCTACATGGGTGGAAATGCGACGACCGCTTCACATCTCGGCGTTCCGGATGTCGGACTTATAACGCTGACAGAGATGGCAGATCATGCCGCGAGAATAAGCGATGCTGCAGGGCTACCACTAATTGTCGATGCAGATACAGGTTATGGGAATGCATTGAACGTACGCAGAGCCGTTCGAGCATTTGAAAATGCTGGAGCAGCTGCTTTACATATTGAAGACCAAACATACCCAAAGAAATGTGGCCATTTCGCGGGCAAAGAGCTTGTTTCTACAAATGAAATGGTAAGTAAAATAAAATCGGCCCTCGATGCCCGACAGAATCAATCTTTACTCATTATTGCGCGGACGGATGCGATTGCTGTAGATGGGTTTGAGGCCGCTTGCGAGCGTTTAGAAAAATACCGTGATGCTGGGGCAGACATGCTAATGTTTGGACCGCCATGCAAGCATAAACAGCTGGAAAAAGCTTCTAATCTCAACATGCCAATGGCCTGCATTATTGACACCACGGGAAACACACCCCTGTCAGCAAATGGGCTGGATATCTATGATGTAAAACTTGGGATTTTGCCGACCGCGATTGCAATGTCCGTAATATTTAATGTTCGGAAGTCACTGAAAAGTATATTAGCTACGAACGGACTTGAAGCGACAAAAGATAATTTAGCGACCTTCCAAGAATATAATTCAACACTTGGTCTTTCTGAAATAGAAGACGTTGAGGCTCGCTATCGCGATCGACCATAATAAGCCTAGCTAGATAGTTTTAATGCGAACCAGTTTAAATCTTAAGATTCGACTTGCTGCCCTCACCGGGGGCCATCTTTTTGGAAACTGCACGATAATGGCCCTTGCAGCAATCGCAACAAACCTCAAAAACGAGTTAGGCATTAATGCGGAGGAGTATGGTTGGTTAATCGGTATTTATATGATCGTGCAGGGGTTTATCGCAATCCCGGGTGGACTGCTCATAGATTATATCGGGACACGCATCGTATTTGCTTCCTCAATGCTGTTAGCAGCGACTGGGACTGCTATTATAGGAGTAGCCAGTTCCTTTGGAACAGCATGCGTTGGAATGCTTATGCTTGGCACAGGTTATGGACTGGTCAACCCATGTACCAGCAAAACTGTATTTGACATATTCCCTCGAGAACGTCGCGCCTCAGCAATGGGTATAAAACAAACTGGTGTTCCGTTGGGCGGAATTTTAGGAGCTATGGTTGCAGGAGTGCTAATCGATATTTCTAACCGCGCCGAAATTCTTTTTGGATTCGCAACCCTCATAGCATTAGCTGCTGGACTAGCCCTTCTGCTGCCCTGTAATACTAGCGGCCCAAAAACACCTCCACTAAAGGGAATGCTAACGGTAATACGTGATAAAAATCTCCAGATCTTCAACGCATCAATTGGGATTTTCCAAGCGTCTATGTATGCCATGCTTGCAAATATTGCAGCTTTTTGCCGAGAGGCCATCGGTGCCGATCCAACTATATCAGCGACTTGTCTGAGCATTGCTCAAACCGCAAGTGCTGTTGGCAGATTGAGCTGGGGTGCAATCAGCGACCTTCTATTCGCAGCAAAACGAAAGCCAGTTTTATTGATAATTGGTACGTTAGGCACTTTATCATTATTGGGGATGGCATTGGCATCACCCAATTGGCATTTTTATATTATTCTGGCCCTCGCCTTCCCAGTTGGACTTGCTACTGCCGGCTATGTCGGGGTTACACAAACTGTATGCGTTGAGACATCCGACAAAAAACTTACTGCAACTGCCGTCGGCACTAATCGAATATTTACCAGCGCAGGAGCTGGAATCGGGTTACCATTTTTTGGATGGATTGTAGATCATTTTGGGTACAGCATCGCATGGCTTGCTCTAGCGATACTATTCGTAAGTGCCACACTTATTCTAACATTATATTTTAGGGAGCAGACAGAACAGACCCCAGTTATCGACAACTATAAATAGATTTGTAAGCGACAAATGTTATTAAATTTGCGGAACTCTTAAATATATGATGCGGCCAACACTACTGTCTATTTACCGGTCCAAATAGGTATGCGCTTCTCTTTGAAAGCCCTGAGCCCTTCTAATGAATCTACTGAGTCCATAGTTCGTTCAGAAATT
Organism: Pseudomonadota bacterium; assembly: GCA_036339585.1. Taxonomy (NCBI): domain Bacteria; kingdom Pseudomonadati; phylum Pseudomonadota; species Pseudomonadota bacterium. The sequence continues at coordinate 37,202 of JAYZAS010000011.1, read as the reverse complement.
TTTCTTCCTACAGGAAAGGCATCATCAATTGACATGCCTCGTCTACGCACCGCAACCTCTTTAATTGCCTGCAAAGAAAGCGGTGCATTTCGCAGCATTTTATTCGCCCATCGATCGACGGCCGACATCAAATTATGATGCTTAACAACCTCGGTACAGAGGTCAACGCGAAGTGCATCATTAGGTAATATCTTATCTGCCGTAAGTAAATATTTGAGTGCAAAACCAGGCGGAACCGCTTCAGTTAGTAGTAAAGGCCCGGACATGGATGAAATGCCGCGCATAACCTGCGGCCACCAAAAGAAACTTTGATCTGACATTACACGAATATCTGAGAGCAAAGCGAGTCCGGCCCCTTGCGCGATACAGCCTCCATTAATGGCCGCAATAATTGGTTTGTAGCAGCGACGCATAGTCATATAGAGCTCATTTGACAGACGAGACCGTTCTTTGTCTCCATCAGAACGGGCAAGATTGAGTTTCTCTTTCAAATCAGCGCCAGCACAAAAAATGGGGTCTTCCCCGCATAGTACTGCAAGCCAGATTTGCCCATTTTCCTGAACTTCATTAAAGCATGCCATCAATTCGTTTCGCATTGCGATATTTAATGCATTTCGCGCCTCTGGACGCGACATCGTAATGTACGCCGTATTTTTGCGAAGCTCCCATTTGACCGCTTCGAAAGCCTCTGGATTAAAATCTGAACTGGTGTTTACTGGGTTGGGCATGCTCATCTCTCCATGCTACAAATGCTTTAAAAAGAAAAATTAAACGGGGCAAAACTAGCAGCTCAATCCAGAAACATCTATACATGCATCATTTCAATCAGCGTCAAAGATTGTAATATTGCTAAAAATTATAATGACAATGGACATGAGGCTTCTCATGCGTAGGTTGATGGTTTTCTTAATAAGCGGATTTCAAAAACAAAATGCACCATGCCAAAGGAGATAAACATGACCGATCAAGTGTTAGCTGACACCATTGACCCACAAAAGATGTGTGATGGGAAGGTGTGTGTTGTGACAGGCGCCGGACGGGGAATCGGTAAAGCGATAGCAAAATTACTAGCGTCCCACGGGGCGATGGTAGTGGTAAATGATATTGGTGTTGAGCTTGATGGCACCGGTGGTGATGCAAGTCTAGCACAATCAGTAGTCGATGACATAAACGGTAGTGGTGGTGAAGCAGTATCCAACACCGACTCCGTCGCAAACTATAAAGGGGCAGAAAACATAATCGAAACTGCCCTGGATAACTTTGGGCAAATTGATGTGGTAGTAAATAACGCCGGCATCTTGCGCGATGTAATATTCCACAAAATGACAGAAGAAGATTGGGACAGTGTGGTGAATGTCATGCTGAAAGGTACTTTCAACGTAAGTCGTGTTGCTGCTACACACTTTCGCAATCAATCAAGCGGTTCGTTCATTCACATGACCTCAACGTCAGGATTACTCGGAAATTTTGGGCAGTCGAACTATGGCGCCTGCAAGCTCGGCATTGTTGGATTCTCCAAGTGTATTGCACTCGATATGGCTCGTTATAACGTCAGATCCAACTGTATTGCGCCCTCTGCATGGAGCCGTATGACTGGTTCGGTGCCTACCAATACACCGGAACAGAAAAAGAGAGCAGAGCAACGGAAACAAGTGACACCTGAAAAAAATGCACCGATGGCAGTTTTCTTAGCTTCTGATATGAGCAGAGATATAACGGGACAGGTATTCGCAACCAGGCATAACGAGATCCACTTATTTAGTCAGCCGCGCCCCTTACGAACAATGCAGACAGCGGAAGGCTGGACGCCAGCCGCGATAGCTGAGAGAGTTGTTCCAGCTTTGAGACATAACTTCCTACCCCTTGACAGAACTGCCGACATCTTTCCGTGGGACCCTGTGTGATTTTGTTTTAATGCGAAATGCCTGACTAGCGAAAAATGGATTACTAATATGGCTATAAACTACGAAAAATTGATAAACTGGCAATTTGACGAAACTCGTCAAAAAATTACATCAAAGGACCTTATTCTTTATGCACTTGGTGTCGGCATTGGTGCAAATCCAACAGACGAAAATGAGTTACGCTTTGTTTATGAAAAAGACCTTGTTGCCTTACCTAGCATGGCGTCAGTACTAGGATATCCTGGCAATTGGTTAAGAAACCCCGATACTGGCGTTGACTACCTAAAATTAGTTAATGCAGGCAATTCATTCACTATCCATAAGCCAATCCCGACGGAAGGAACATTTATCGGGCAGGCTAGGGTTGATGCGATTATTGATAAAGGCAAAGGGCGCGGCGCACTTATTTCGAGCATCCGAGATGTAATCCACGCTGAGGATGATGAATTAATCTGTACCATCCGCGCCTCAACCTATTGCCGAGCTGACGGTGGGTTTGGGGGCCCCACAGGACCAATTGAAGTCCCGCAGGCAATTCCGTCAGATAAACCTGATTATATTTGTGATTTACCTACTTTGGCTCAATCAGCATTGATTTATCGCTTAAGTGGCGACTACAACCCATTGCATGCCGATCCGGATACTGCAAGGAGTGCTGGCTTTAGTCGACCTATATCTCATGGTTTATTGACATTTGGGGTTGTATGTCATGCTCTTGTAAAGACCACTTGCGCATATGATCCACAAAACTTCCTAAGCATGGAAGGACGATTCTCCGCGCCGGTTTTCCCAGGTGAAACAATCCGCACAAAAATTTGGATCCAAGGTAAAACGATATTATTTTGCGCTACCGTTCCAGACCGAGATGATGTGATCGTTTTGAATAACGGAAAAGCGACCATAAAATGATCTGCGCGTGCTTTAGCTGTGTAGGTATGCCCTCAAAAGTTACTTGATACATCTTTCAACGATATTGTTACTGTGGCGATACTGACGAAAATGCTTTTTGGGCCTCCATACGGCCTGCAAATGCATCAAGAGCCGGGTATTTATCTGCGACACCGAGCTTAGGTCGGGCCATCGCAGTAAAACTATAAGCAATAGATGCGCTTATATCTGCTTGACTGATGCGGTCAGTGCTGCCCAACCACCCATTTTCAATACAATCTGCTTTCAACACAGCCTCATTTAGATAAGCCAAACCACTGTCCGCTTGCGCATCATTATGTTCTACCCATGGCTTATGATATTTATCCTTCGGATGAAAACGTCCCTCATAGACAGCCCAAACTGCTTTGTCCATTGTACCTGTGGCGATTGCAGACAATTGCATTACATGCATACGAGTATCTCCGGTTGATGGCACTAAGCGCTTCTCGGGAGGGCTCATATCATCGAGCGTATCAAGTATTGCATAACTCTCGACAAGCACACCGCCGTCATCGAGTATCAGCGTCGGAATTCGATTTAAGGGATTATATCTACTTACCGCCTCCGGAGACTCAAATGGAGTTACAGACTCATTGACATATTCTATCTCTAAAACGTTAAGACTGACTGCAACTCGGCGTACATATGGCGACCGATAAAGACCAATAAGTTTCATTTTTCTTCCTTTTACCGATTAAAAAATTCATTCCCAGGGAGACAGCATGGCAACGTTACGTCCTGCTATGCGCCCAAAGGCAAGGCATTCGCCAATATTGCCGGCTCCCTGATATAAATTACTATAGATTGAGCCTAATTCCCCGGAGCTATAGAGACGTCCTATTGGGCTGCCATCGGGCCTAACTATTTCAGCGTTTTCATTGCGTCGCGGTCCTCCTTGTGTATTTAGCATAGTAGGAGAGAGTTCTACGGAGTAGAATGGGGCTGCACCAAGAGGCTTTAGCATTAACTTTCGGCCAAAGTCCCTGTCGCATCCATCTCGCATCATTGCATTCCAATGTTGGACTGTTGATTTCAAAACCTGGGGATTAAGTGAGATATCATTTGCTAAATCTTCAAAACAGTCCGCTCTTTTTATCCACCCATTTTTGAGTTCTTTTACGTTATTATCTGACCAGTCGTAACGCCCCATCACCGTTGTCCATCCGCTCCTTGGGTGCATGTCATAGAGTGGCCCCGCGCAAAATAATTCATGATCAAATATCATATGAACTGGGCACGGAGTTGGGAGCGGCTGATAAGTTCCGTTCCGGGGAATTTTTCCGTGACAAGTTTTGTATTTCTCATCAATGAAACGTTTTCCATCAGCGCCAACCACAATCATACCTCCCTGCATTTCTTTGGAGAAATGTAGGGCCCGCATCGAGAAAGTTGTCGGATGACCATCCGCTTTTAGTTGCAAAGCCGGTCCAGCGAAATTATTCATGTGCCAAAGGTCCGCCCCAACCTCAAGACCCATTGTAATACCGTCGCCTTCGTTATAGGGAGACCCCGTCGTATAGCAATACGGCATGCCAGGCAAATAATCGCGTATCATCTCCTGATTATTCTCAAATCCCCCGCATGTCAAAACAACCCCTTTACGAGCTTTGATTGTAATTGGGAGCCCGTTCCGTTCAGCGCGCACACCAATTATCTCTCCTGTTTCTTTTGATTGAACAAGACCTCTGCCCGGAGTTTCATAAAAAATACGCAGCGGCCGTTCGCTTTTTTTTGCCCTGTCTTTAGTCAGGCGCTCGAAGAGCTCCCAAGTCTTTCCATAACCGTAAGTGTCACCCTCATGAAATTTATGGACACATCGAGAACCACGCAAATGAGGAAACTCAATACCGGCGGGAGGATGCTGATGCTCTTGCGGATTGCCGCCAAGGCTGGTTAGCCATTCCTTATTCTTACACATTTCTTGAGCCCAAACGCGTATCATCTCATTTGGAACCTTGTAATGGCCGCAAAGGGCCGTCAGATAATCGATTGCGTCTTCCTCTCCTTCGAGGCTCAGATAACCCTGTGCAGCTACACGAGTATTGCCACCCGCCGCACCCTCTGGGGCCTTCTCAAGTAAAATAACGTCTGATCCAAGGTCATGCGCCGTCACGGAAACCGCAAATCCCGCACCGCCAAAACCGATTACAACTACGTCAGTAACAAAGTCCCATACTTTAGGAATGTCTAACGGGTTTGCCATTGAATTCAACCTCTTCTGGTGGTGTTACCATGGTCGTTCGGGTTCTCTAGACTGATGCCAGTCCATCTCACTAAAAATTAATACATAACGACTTAAGGGTACATAGAAGTCCGATGTTGTGTTCTTAAATCGATAAAAGCTATCAGTATCAGAATGCAGATATTTTTTGTGTAAAACATTTTGATATTGCTCCATTACACATTCTAAAAAAGTTTATAGATTTTGAAAATTCACATGGAAGCGCAATGTATTACAGGTTATTTAAAACCTATGAAAATTCGTTGTCTTTCGGCGCTATTCGCTTTTTTTGTCTTCTTTGCAATTCCTTCAAACGGACAAGCTCATCCACACGTTTGGATTGATATGAAGACTAAAGTACTTTTTAATAAAGATGGTTATATCCAAGCACTTGAGATTTATTGGCTTTTTGATCCTATTTATTCAGCATTCTTAACTCTTACTGTAGAAAATATACAGAAAAAAGGTGCAAAAAATGCACACTCAAAGTTCACTGAAGGAATGTTGAATAGGCTCAAAAAACATAATTATTTCACCGAAGTCACTGTAGATGGCAAACGCATAAAACCTTCACATAACAGGCCTGGTACTTCAGGAACTCTAAAAACCGGTAAAAATAAGGACCGTTTTTGGAGCAAAATGACACTCAATTTCTCTCAGCCAATTGATCCAAAAAATCAAAAGTTCGTTTATTCGGTTTACGACCCGACTTATTACATAGAAATACTTCATGCCGAAAAACAGCCGGCGTTCGAATTAGTGGGGATTAAAGGCGACAGTTGCGTCGGCAACCTCATAAGAGCTAATCCAGATGAGGAAATCCGAACCTTTGCAGCCTCTTTAGATAAAACGCAAAGTGGCGGGAATAAACTTGGCAAGCTATTTGCGGAAAAAATAGTGCTTCAATGTAAGTAAAATGAAACTGATAAAAGCGCGCACTTTCTATTTAACAGTATTTCTTTTAACTCTCATGACGGGTTTCTTTTTCCTGTTTATGATAGAGATGCCTCAATATTTTACCAGTCTTAGATCGATCATCAGTGAAATTCGTTTATGGCAACGTGAATTGCATCAAAGCCTTGCTAGCGCCGTTCGCATAACGCAGGAGCAAAGTGCTGGTGCATTTTGGTCACTTGTAGGCCTGAGCTTCGTATACGGCGTATTTCATGCAGCGGGCCCTGGGCATGGCAAACTGATCATCGCTACCTACCTTGCGACACATAAAACCAAACTAAAAAAAGGAATAGCCTTGTCTTTTATAAGCGCTGCATTGCAGGGTTTAACTGCGATTATCACGGTCGAAATAACCGTGCGATTACTCAAACTGACATTGGCAGAAGCTAATAGCACCGCCCAAACTCTTGAACGGGTTAGTTACGTTCTGATTGCCATAATTGGCTTGATATTTATGTTGGCAGCATTCAAAAGGCTTTTGCACAAACACCACAATCATGAGCATTGTGATCATTCCCATCTACCCGAACATGATATATCAAATGATAGGATTCCGATCGTTAATTTTCTAAGCATGGTGTTATCAATCGGCATTCGACCCTGTACTGGCTCAGTGCTGGTCCTGATTTTTGCGACCATTTTTAAATTAAAAGTCGCTGGAATCGTTTCGGTATTCGCAATTTCTTTTGGAACGGCCATCACCGTCTCAACCCTTGCAGCTTTGGCGGTTTATGCACGCGCTACTGCGGAAGAATTGCTGAAAAGTATGCCAGCAGGCAATATTGGTATAATCCACTTTTTTAATGGAGCAGCGATACTAGGTGGCCTTTTAATTTTCTTGTTTGGAGTGGCGTTGTTTCTAACTACAAGAGGAATAAGTGACCACCCGATTCTGTAAAAGAAAAGGAAAGTATTCAAAAAGAGATTTCTTATTAAATCGCTTCAGTCACCTCTCCAAGGTTAAAAAAATATCTCCATGAAATCACAGGTTGTTCTTCCCAGCAAACTCGTTTAGCACTGAAGCTGTTAGCTTAAGTTGTACAAGTTGGGGAGCGTGATAATGGCAACTAAAAAGCCAAATATAGTTTTAATTCTGGCAGATAATTTAGGGTGGGGTGAACTTGGATGCTACGGGGGCGGGGAGCTCCGAGGAGCTAAAACACCACGAATAGACTGCCTTGCAACCGAGGGAATCAAGTTTAATAACTTCAACGTAGAGAGTGATTGCGTTCCCACACGGTCAGCGCTTATGACAGGTCGACACCCGATCCGAACCGGTGCTTTTCAATCAGTACCTGCAAATCTACCTCAAGGTCTCACGCGTTACGAGCGATTGCTACCAGAACTGCTTTCTGAAGCTGGTTATTCTTGTTGTCACTTTGGGAAGTGGCACCTAGGAGATCAACCAGGGCGGCTTCCCCATGACCGCGGCTTTGAAAAATATTATGGCATTCCTAGAACCATGAATGAAGCGATGTTTACAACCTCTCCATATTGGGAAGATGCGCCTGTGGATACCCCTTATATATGGGAAGCGGTTGCTGGAGGAGAAGCACAAAAGGTTAAAATTTTAGATGAAGACACACGGCGCACTATTGACCGTGAATGCGTTAATAAGAGCATAGAATTTATGAAAGCGAAACATGATGCAAGTGTGCCATTTTTTTGTTATTTACCAATTACACAAATGCATTTTCCAAGCTTGGCACACCCAGACCATATCGGAAAAACTGGGCACGGCGAATTCTCAGACAGCTTAGCCGAGATGGACCACAATGTTGGTTTGATTGTTGACGCAATAGAAGACTTGGGTATTCGAGATAATACTTTACTGATCTTTGGCTCGGACAATGGGCCTGAGTTTCGCGAACCATGGCGTGGCACTGCTGGATATTGGCGCGGAACCTACCACACAGCTATGGAAGGTAGCCTAAGGGTCCCTTTCATGATGAGGTGGCCTGGTCACATCAAAGAGAGTGTCGTTACAGATGAGATTATTCACATCGTCGATCTTTACACCTCACTGTTGAATCTAGCCGGCTGTTCGGTGCCCGATGATCGCCCTATAGATGGCGTTTGTCAGCTAGATTTTTTCTTTGGAAAGCAAGAAAAATCAAATCGGGAAGGATTTCTATTTTACATCAAGGATGAAATGCGAGCCATCAAGTGGAAACATTGGAAAATGCATTTTATTTGGGAACCAGAAGTATATGAGGGACCCTACCACCTTGAAGCCCCATACCTCTTCAATCTAATCTGGGACCCAAAAGAGCAAACCAACGTGATGATGAAGGCGAATTGGGTTCGTAACGTTGTAATGAAAATGCGCCACGAATTTCGTCTGAGTTTAAAAGAGCATCCTCCAATTCCACCTGGAGCTGCTGACCCCTACACGCCGCCTGGCTAATAGTTTATTTAACCACCTTGCTCGTAAATTTCATTTATACGCATCGGCATTTGATCAACAAGATCGAATATTTTTTCTAACTTCACCGGCTTCAACCACCTACCTTTTTCATCTCCGTCTTTGCCAATAAGAACAACTGAAAACTGTTTTTTCAGAACCCTATATTCTGAACGCAACTTTGATCCGTTAAGGGTTGTGTCGATGACGCCATTGACCTTTACAGGACGCTGACCGACCACTTTTACGATGAGCATCTGCCGTTCAAGCATACCGCCAATAGATGACTCAACGTCTCGTTTTTGGGTGTTAAAATTACTGTTAAGGGTAGATGGCGAAAATAATATTATTAATCTGCTTTCCCACCAAAATTTCTGAAGGGCTGATCCAAAAGCACTAGTAGGTAATAACATCGAATTCATGATGCCCGCTAATAGTCCTAATCTTAAAAGGTTTTTTTTAACGCCCAGCAGCATAGGTCTGCATATAACGGGCGCTTGCACCCGCTTTCAAATAACAACCCTCCTTAGCCACCGCTGTCATCCTACCCTGGCACCAATCTTCTCCAACTTCAACAATGTGACCACGGCGTTCCAACTCCGAGATAGTCTCACGTGAGAATCTACCTTCAAGGGACAATGACCTAAGTTTTGCCTGTTTTGGAAAGAAAGACCCAGGGAAATGATCTGTATTAAATGTGGGTCCATCTATGGCCTGCTGTATATTTTGACCGTGGTCTACGTGACGTAAAAAAAATTGCAAGGCCCACTGGTCTTGCCGATCGGCACCTGGCGTACCGAAAGCCATATAAGGTTTACCCGCACGATTTACAAACCCCGGACTTAGGGTAGTGCGTGGGCGTTTCCCTGGCTCAATAGCACCAGGAGAACCTTCATCCAAGGTAAAAATCTGTCCGCGATTAGAAAGTTGAAACCCAAGTTCTGGGATCACAGGAGAACTACGAAGCCACCCCCCTGAAGGAGTTATCGAAATCATATTTCCTTCTTTGTCAGCAATATCTAGATGGACTGTGTCACCAGAAGCAATAGTTGAGCCACTCGCCGTTGCTACCTTCGTTATTACCCCGTCATCTCCCACGCTTACGCGACTCCCATCACCTAACCCATATATAACAGGACCACCATATCCATCTATTCTCCCCGGCCTAATTTCGCCCGATGATTGTTCAGTAATAAGGCTTGAGCGTTGTCGTCCATATTCTTCCGAAAGGAGTATTTCAATTGGCACATCCACAAATTTTGGATCACCATAAAACTTTTCTCGGTCAGCGAAGGCCAATTTAGTTGTTTCTGCAATGGTGTGCACAAAATCAGGTCCATCAGGATCCATCGATTTAACATCAAAGTTTTTCAACATCTCAAGCTGTTGCAAAAATGTTGGTCCTTGGCTCCATGAACCCATTTTAAAAACAGAATACTCGCCGTAGTCGATGCTTAGTGGGACTTCAAGAGAGGTTTCAAAACTTGCTAAATCCTGTGCAGTCAAAAACCCACCATGGCACTCACCTGTTGTGTCGAGGAATTTATTCTCAGCTACGAAACGACCAATTGCATCTGCAACAAACCCTTTGTAGAACGCGTTACGCGCACTTTCAATTTTGCTCTCCCTATCACCGCGAGCCCCCTCATACTCAGCAACAATGCGAATAAAAAATTCAGCAAGCGGAAGATTTTTGAAGAGCACCCATGGTTTAGGAGCTTCCCCATTGGACAGATAGATAGAAGCGGAAGTCGGCCAGTGCTCATTGAAAAGTTCTGTTAAGCCTGCAATTGTGGAACAAACTCGTCCAGACATAGGATAACCTTTTCGGGCATACCCTATGGCAGGCGCTAAGATTTCGGGTAAAGTCATCGTACCCCAATCGCGGAGCAGCTTCATTAGGCCATCAAAAGCACCGGGCACTACTGCTGGGAGCAGACCTGAGCCCGGCACAATCTCGAGACCAATGTCTCGATAAGCTTTAATATTTGCCGACGCAGGGGCTGTCCCCTGCCCACTTATCACATGAATATTATTAGTCTTTGCATCACAAAATATCATTGGCGCCTCGCCACCCACCCCACACATTGACGGCTCCACAACCTGCAACGCAAATGTTGTAGCCACAGCAGCATCAAATGCATTGCCTCCTTTCTCTAGGATTGACATACCCGATGCTGTGGCCAGCCAATGACTAGAGGCCACCATACCAAAAGTCCCGATCAGTTCTGGTCGTGTCGAAAAAGGAGCTTCGCCATCGAGTGCTGCTGTTGGAGCAGTACCGCTCGCCCTAAAAATACGCTCAATGTCAATTTTCTTCATAAAATTCCCTATAGAAATTGCTAAAATTTTTAGATAACAACCGACACCCTACCTTTACTTTATACTTTGTCATTTTCCTTTTTAAGTCGTTTTCGATGGTGGTCATCATATCCTAAAAGCAATTGGTGAAATTCTTGTATTAATCGCTTATCATCTAATGGTCCCTTATTTCCATTTGCATATGCAAAAGCACTAAAATTAGCTGCTGCATGCACCATTGCCGCGCTTACTTTAAAAGGATCAAAACCAGCTTCTAACTTTTCGTTCGCTAAATGAATAAATCCATCTGCAATCTCAATATCTGCATTTACAATATCTGCGCTATCTTTCACGTTTTCCTCCCTCTGCGAACATGTGTGGATGTACAAATGCGGTTGAATAATTACTATAGCATTTCCGGAATTAAAAAATTACTCTGATATCTAACAACCGCTAATTAAAGGGCCAAAAAATGCCACTCCAAATCCATCAATTCCCCTGTCGATCAGACAATTATGGCTTCCTCGCTCATGACCCGGCTACAGGTTTGACTGCATCGATTGATACACCTGATGGAAATGCGATCAACGCCGGCCTAGCTGAGAAAGGGTGGCAACTTTCCCATATCTTGAACACCCACCATCATGTAGATCACACCGAAGCTAATTTACAACTAAAAGAGCAATGGGCGTGCACGATTATCGGGGCCACTAATGATGCCGAACGTATACCAGGAATAGATATCCAAGTAGCCAATGATGAAGAATTTTTATTTGGAGCTATAAAGGCGAAAGTACTTGAAGTACCTGGCCACACCTCGGGACACATCGCGTTTTACTTTGCAACCGAGGGGATCGCGTTTGTAGGAGACACTCTTTTCGCTCTGGGATGCGGGCGTTTATTTGAAGGGACTCCATCCATGATGTGGGCAAGCTTACAGAAGCTTATGACACTTCCCAATGAAACTTCTGTTTACTGCGGACATGAATACACGCAAGCTAATGCAAAATTTGCTTTGACCATTGAGCCTGCCAATGAACGACTCAAGGCTCGAAGTGATGAGATCAATACGTTACGAGCAAATAACCTACCAACCGTACCGACCACAATTGGGTTAGAACGTGCCACTAACCCATTTGTGCGGCCTGCAAGTGAAAACATCCAAACCACCATAGGATTGCAGGGAGCCGATGCATTAACGGTTTTTTCAGAAATCCGCAGGCTTAAGGATAATTTTTAGACAGCAGGCGATATACAAAAAGTCTACCTATCAAAAGAAATATGAACCTGAGTAATGATAAATACTGTCTGTGAACTGCTTCTCAACTTTAGCAACTGCATCTGAGCCCACGCGCGAGAAATTTGTGCTCAACCGTTTCGCAATAAGCGCGATTTCTGACGGTTCCAGTCTCGCTCTTTCTGCACCTGCCGTTTATCGTATTTCTTTTTTCCTTTTCCCAGCCCAAGTTGAACTTTAGCTATTCCCCGTTCGTTGAAATAAAGCTTCATGGGGATCAAAGAATAACCCTCGCGTTGAACGGCCCCCATCAAACGATTACGCTCACGCTTATGAACCAATAATTTACGCGCCCTGCGCGGTTCATGCCCAAAACGGTTTGCTTCTGTGTAATCATCAATATTACAATTCTGTAGATAAAGTTCCCCACCTTTTGGTCCTGCAAAGGCCCGGGCAAGACTTGCTTTACCAGCGCGCAATGATTTTACCTCACTGCCAACCAACACCAAGCCCGCCTCAAGCGTCTCATTTATAAAATAATCAAAGCGTGCTTTTCGATTTTTAATCTCAGCCTGCCGTACCCTCGGTTTTTTTGTCATTTTAAATGATACAACTACTAATTTATTACGCCTACTTTGACCATTGCATCACGCATTCTTGCCTGACCAGTTTCTGTCAAGGATATCAAGGGAAGCCGAACATCATACGACAGATCCCTCAAAAGGTGAACCCCATATTTAGCTGGTGCCGGGCTCGGCTCACAAAAAATTGCCTCATGAAGAGGCATCAATAGATCTCGTAAGGTCTTAAACCTTTCCATATCACCTTCTTGCCAAGCATTATGCAAATCCGCGCATGCTTTTGGTGCAACATTTGATGTTACTGAAATACACCCGTGCCCACCCTGAGCCAGAAATGCAGCAATAGTAGCATCCTCGCCAGATATCTGGAGGAACTCATCCCCAATTGCTAGTCTGCTTGCTAAAGGTCTGGACAAGTCGGCGGTAGCGTCCTTCACGCCGACGATATTCTGGATATTTGCTAACTTGGCCATGGTTTCAATAGACAAATCTGCCACCGATCTGCCGGGAATGTTATAAATCAAGATAGGTATATTAGCTGACTCCGCTACAGCTTTAAAATGCAGGTACATTCCCTCCTGCGATGGTTTATTGTAATAGGGGCATACACTTAATGCTCCATCCGCACCAGAAGTTTCTGCATGCCTGGTAAAAGCGATAGCTTCCTCAGTGGAATTAGAACCTGCCCCCGCAATTACCGGAACTCTTCCAGCGGTGGCCTCTATGCATAACTCGACTACCCGCTTGTGCTCACTGTGGCTAAGCGTTGGCGACTCGCCGGTGGTGCCAACTGGAACGAGGGCATGCGTGCCCTGCTCTATCTGCCACTCAACAAAACTCTGGAATGCTTTTTCGTCAACCTTACCATCACGGAAGGGCGTGATTAACGCAGTCATCGATCCTTTAAACATCGCTAAACGGCCACCTTATAAGCTATTAAACCAACTAAGAAATTACATTAACGCCGTATTTGGGCCAACAGCAAGTATTCCGATATTTTACTACCTTTTAAAAAAAAGTAATTATCCACTTTTGTTCATGTTGCTAAATGCAAAGCAGTCAATATTATAAGGCAAGTCAATAGACCCTCAACCAGTGAGACTTAAGTTTTGCGCAATATACTTGAGCGCTTCCTTCACCTTTTTTTACTCTTGCTTTTATGTGCGGGGCTACAGCCTTTTGGGGAGCCTGCAGCAAAATCAATATTTTTAAGCGAAAATGACGTCAAGCTTTACAAAAAAGCCTTCAAAGCTGCTCATCGTCGCCAGTTTAATAGGGCAATGAGGTTTGCTGAAGTTGCTGAAAATACGCTGCCAGCTAAGGCAATACGTTGGATGTATCTCAAAGAACCTAAGACAGGCGCCACTTTTGCTGATATTGCTTCTTTCTTGGAAAAAAATTCCTCATGGCCGCAACGTCGATATTTAATCCGTCGGGCAGAAGAAGTTTTTCCGAAAGATTTATCGCCAACAGCAATTCTTTCTTGGTTTGATAAACACCCTCCTATTTCAGGGGTAGCAGCTGCTCGAAAAGCACAAGCTCTAATGGATAACGGCCAGAGAAAAACTGGAAAATCGCAGTTACAAGAAGCTTGGATACATAAAAATTTTGGCCGCAGGGAAGCACTGTCTTTTCTTAGAAAATACCGCAAATATTTATCTATTTCAAATCATGCGGCACGCCTTGACCGCCTGCTGTGGGATGACAATGTCTATGCTGCAAGGCGACAATTGAGGTTCGTCGACCGTGAGCGGCAATACCTTGGGCAAGCACGAATCCAACTCATAAGACGGGGCCCTGGCGTTGACTATTCTGTCGGGAAAGTGCAACCAATTTTTAGGAATGATCCTGGTCTCATCTACGATCGCGTGAGATGGCGCAGGCGAAATGGTCTGATGAAAACAGCATACGACCTCCTGAAGACTGCACCAACGGATAATCTTACGCGACCAGCTAAATGGGGGCTTGAGAGACGTCTTATTGCTCGTTGGGCTTTGCAGAATGGCAAAATTCAAACGGCATATAAACTTATCAGTGACCATGGCCAGACTGGTTATGCTGAGCGCGCAGAAGCAGAATGGTTTGCTGGATGGATTGCCCTGCGTTTTCTCAAAAGACATGTCGATGCATTTCAGCACTTTAAAAAACTTTTTAAGTTGGTGCGCTATCCTATCAGCAGGGCGCGGGCAGCATATTGGGCAGGGCGTGCCGCTGATGCAGGGGGCAATGCAGCAATCGCAGTTCAATGGTATCGAGTTGCGGCTACTCATAGTACAAGATTTTATGGGCAGCTAGCGGCTATCCATCTTCCTCCAAAGGAACGTTTATATTTGCCTCGGCAACCCAAAATAAATAAATACAAAATTACGAAGTTTTGGGACAAAGAAATCACCCAGATTGTGGTGCTACTCGCGCAAATTGGAGAGAAAAAACTCGTCAAGAAGTTCTTAAACTACATTATCAGAAATAATAAGGATCCCGACCTGTGGGTGGCGATTGGCGACTTGGCTAACGCTGCTGAACGAGGTGATTACGCTATACGCGCGGCGCGTTATGCGCTTCGTCAGGGTGTGCCCCTAATTGATGTTGGGTATCCGGAATTGAAAACCCGTTTAGACAACGATTTAGATCCAACCTTGATAAACGGCCTAGTGCGTCAAGAGAGTGCTTTCTACAAAGGTGCAGTCAGCCGCGCGGGGGCTCGTGGGCTTATGCAACTAATGCCTGGTACTGCGTATCGTGTGGCTCGCAAGATGCGTGTGCCTTACTCAAAAGCGCGCTTAACACGCGATCCAGCTTACAATGTTCGTCTAGGACAATATTACCTCAAACAATTGCTGACGCGCTATAACGGTTCTGAAATTTTAGCACTAGCCGCCTATAATGCCGGACCTGGCGCTGTAAACAGGTGGATTCGCCGTTCAGGTCGTCCGGGGCCTTCAATCTTAGATAAAGTCGACTGGATTGAAAAAATCCCATACAAGGAAACGCGAAATTATGTCCAAAGAGTTTTGGAGAATCGAACTGTATACCAAAATAAAGGGTCGAGCAGAAAAATTTTAATAACGCTCGGCGAGAGAAAATTTGAGATGACCCAACTAAGGGGTAGCCCCCCTCACACTAAAGAATCTATGACGAGTTCAAACGAACACATGTCAGTGTTGGCTGCACCTACCAGTTCCGAAGGTATATCTACTTTATTTGAGGATAAAATACGCCGCTTCAACAAGGCTAAGCCACGTAAGGGCAAGGAACAAGGTATAGAAAAAATGGGAGAAACTTCGACTGAAGTCTTTGAGGAAAACTCTGATGAAGAATCTAACGACTCCTACTATTCAATTTTTAAATAATGATAACCTTCACCGAAAATTACTTTCATGCTGAGGATGGCCTATGCATCTATTATCGGGACTACGGTTCACCAAAGCAGGAGAAGATACCAGTACTATGCCTTCCGGGGCTTACTCGAAACTCCAAGGATTTTCACCGGACTGCAGCTCGGTTATCCAAGGAGAGAAGAGTTCTAGCCATTGATTACAGGGGCCGAGGGAAATCCGCACGTGACCCAGACCCTCATAATTATATTCCGACTACGTACTTGAATGATATTCGGCATCTACTGGCTCTTGCTGGAATTCATAAAGTTATCATAATAGGGACATCACTCGGAGGACTGCTGGCTATGGGAATGGCAGCCGCTTATCCACGTATTCTATGCGGTGTTATTCTAAATGACATTGGCCCCGAGCTTGCTAATTCAGGACGTAAACGCATTATAGAATACATCGGGACAGCGACCTCGCCACTTAATTGGGATGCAGCTATAACTGAATTAAAATCTAAATTCCCTAGTCTTTCTCTGCAAAGTGACGATGACTGGCGATTAGCTGCTGAAGGCACATATCGCGTGGACAAAAATGGCATTTTTTATCCTGACTGGGACGTAAACTTGGTAAAACCGTTGCTCAAATCAGAAAAGATTCCTGATTTGTGGCCTCTATTTCTCGCGCTACGCGATATTCCGGTGCTGGGAATTCGGGGTGAAAATTCTGACATCTTGTTACCTGATTGTTTTGAACGTATGGCAACACTCCATCCGAACTTTTTGTCAGTAACGATACCAAAAACGGGGCATGTCCCGTCTCTTTGGGAACCACAATCTATAAAAGCAATAAATCTCTTTCTCAGTGAGATTTGACCCAGAAGAAAATACGATCCCGCTTATTCTAAATCGGGCTAAATCTGAAACTTCAGGCTTTTCTTCCGGTTGTACCAGCTTTCCCTGAAGAATTTTTTGATGTTGATGATTTGCTATCTTGTTGCTCTTTGTCAGAGGCACCACTAACGGTGGATTTACTTCCTGTTCTCGCGGATGAAGGTTTGGACGCCGAGCGATCTTTTTCAGTAGCCACCAAATTTGATTTGGGACCTTTTACAAGTTTAGGACTCTCTTTTGGGTTATTTGTTTCTACGTAACGACATAACCCTTGGACGAATGCTCCGGCTTCTATCATTAAACTTGTATGACTAATGTCGCCGGTGACCTTCGCAGTACTTGTAATCTCTACATTACGGGCGGCTATTTCTCCGTTTACGGTACCGGAAATACGAATACTGCTGCCTTGTATTGAGCCATTAATTACTGCTGATTCTCCAAGTGTCAAATCATCGCAAATAACATCACCATCTACAATACCATCGAGCTGAATAACACCATCAGTGACCACGTTCCCGTTAATCCTCAAATTCGCACTTATGATCGAAAGTGTTCGATTTTTGTTATCACTTGGCGGCATTAGCTTACCTGTAGATCCCTTGTCCCTACCCTTTAAAAACATACCTACCTGCCATAATAAATTTACGAGGGTTTAGAGGTTTACCCTCAAACCGTATCTCGTAATGAACATGCGGACCTGTACTTCGACCCGTGCTTCCTACTGTTCCAATTTTCTGCCTGTGTATGGTTTGTTGGCCCGCCCTAACCGAAATCTTCAATAAATGCGCGTAACGTGTTCTCACACCAAAACCATGATCAATCTCTATCATTTTACCATACCGGCCTTTGCGCCCAGCAAACACAACTTTACCAGGCGCCGTACCGTAGACTGGAGCACCCCTCCAACCGGCTAAATCTACCCCGTAATGCATAGCACGTTTTTTCGTTATTGGATCGAGCCTAAGGCCGAATGGACTAGCGAGATGATAAAAATCCAAAGGTGACATTAGTGGGATAACGGCAAGAACCTTCCGTAATGCGACCCAGCGGCCTAACTTACTATCAACATTCATCACCGTACCACTCAAGCCCTCCGCCAGCTGCCCAGGGCCTGGAGCAGGTACCAATGGGCCACCTTGATTACTTGTGGAATTCTTGACGTATTTTATAATATGGTCAACCTTGATCCCCGTCATCTCAATTAACTTTTCCGCCTCTTCGATATTACCAGCAGCACGACCATATAACTGCTCTAAAACGTTTTCGTGAGCCGAATGCAGGACCGAAAGTCTATTTAGTAGAGCAACTGTCTGATCGCGGAGAGGTTTTTCTTTAACGCCAGTATTCGTTGGATCACCCGCTGCCTTTGCAAGTTGACCTAATACCAACTTTAGATCTTTTTCTGCGGCCCGTTTATACTGTTGAGCCGTTGCAAGATTTTCCTCTAATCTTGCTACATCACCAACCAGAGTTTCGCGTCGATCCTGCTCCTGCTTATGCTTAAGACGAGACCTAGAAAGATCAGTCGAGAGTGATGCTACTTCTTTGTCAAGGGACATTTTAAGACGCTGACTTTTTTCAAGTTGAGTTTTTAAGTCAGCAACTCGCCCTCGCAATGCCGCACGAGTAGCAATAATCTGGGAACGTTGCCCCTCAGCCATGCCGAACTCAAACGCTATATTATCAAGGGATTTTTTTAACTTTGCCCTGGTTATTTCTATTTCTCGGCCTTTTTCCTCTAGTTCACCGATCTTTGCTCTTATAAATTTTTGCTTCTTGGTATTTTCAGCATTTTTCAAGTTGTCAGCAAGTAACATCTGATTTTTGCTTATAGCTCTTGTTATTTCTTCCAATTGCGCCAGCGATGTCTCAGCCTCGCGAAACATATACTCATATCCCACACGAGCTTCGCGTATTTCATCATTCTTAATACCTATGACGCCACTCTGCACGATTGAAGCTATGGTCATGCCTACCCCCCATAAGACCACTCCGCAGAGGAGCGAGATTATGCAGAATTGAAGCCCAGATGTCAGTCGTAGAAAGTAAACGCGGCCATGAGAACGCAATATAAGTTCGCGTTCTCTAAAAATTGTTGCAAGAAAACGTAGCTTCACAGATGCATTCCCGTTTTATACCACTAACGCCAGACCAGACCTTTTAAAAATCTTTTTGCCCCACCCGTAACAACATCAATGCTGTCTGATACTTTTTTTATCAACACTTTAATTCAGGTGTGCACAAACGCACTGTCTTTACACAAACTAAACAACGAATAGCTACCCGTTGTCCAAGATTACCACCGTTACTTAACGTTATCGGCTCGACACGGGTAACACAAGCAACTTATCGCTATATGGTTTAAACTATTGTTTTTCTGTCATTTTATGACCTTGATTTGGCTTTTTTAAACCTTTCTGCCAACCCCACAATGTAGAATCGATTTGGTACTGTAAACAGGCTTCGAAAACCAATCGGTATTCTCAATGTTAAATTTTGCTTCCAGTGATTTTACTTTTTAAAAAGTGCATAACGTTGTTTAAAAAAATCAGATTTCATCTGTGGCGCCACGGCAAGCCGCGCATCCTCCAACCTCCTAGAAACCCTCGCTGGCCACTTTCATTTTTATCTCCCTCAAAGCCCTCGAGAATATTAAAAACATTGGTGTATCCTGCGACTGTCAAAGCTATGGCTGCCGCGATTGAACGTTGTCCCGAACGGCACAGACACAATATCTTTTGGTCGGTTTCTGGAACGGCAATTTTTACATCATCAACAAAGTTGTTATTTCGCATATTACTAGGGTAGTTTGCCCAAGCCACAAAAATGGGTTCTTTATTAAGCTTTTTTAAACAGGGAATGCCTACATACTCCCACTCTGCGTCAGACCGTACGTCAATTAAAACAGCTCTTGCATCACCACCTAAATCGCTCCAAGCGTCGGCCAAAGTAATATCCCCAGCATATTTCTTACCATTCATAGTTTAACCCAGTGCATACAATTTGTGACAAAGTTATAGCAGATTATGGCAGAAGCAGTTAAAACGGTCACACAATTTTCTGAATGCGAACTAATATGGGATAACTGCCGTGGGTAGTTTGATCCGATCTCATTAAATTACAGTATCGGCAATACATCAAATGCGGCGACCTTTGAAATACTTGTGTTACCCCGTTTAAGAAAATAAAAAAGTGCTTGTGCGATAGCTAGAAACTATGAGGATTTTTAATGCCAGAACTACTTAAACGTATCCCCCTTTTTACCAGCCGCTTCAGCAGTCGTTTGCTTTTGCGCGCAGCATTACTATGCTTTGGACCGGCGGTATTACTCTTGGTCGGTGCCTTTTACTATGCGACGGGTGGTCGTTTAATATCCACAGAAAATGCCTACGTAAAGGCTGACAAGATAGCCATCAGCACCGACATTTCGGGACGAGTTTCAAAGATACATGTGAATGAAAATCAGTATGTCGCCATGGGCCAATTACTTTTTAGCCTTGATAAATCAGCGTTACTTATTGAACGGCAAGGTATTAAAGCCGAACTTGCGATAATCCGAAATGACATCACCACAATGCAGAAGCTTTATGCCGATAAAACTGAGGAACTCAAAGAAGGCGAGAAATCTGCGGCATTTTTTAAAAAAGAATTCGACCGGCGCGTATTACTTCTTAAACGCGGAGTTGTGACACAGAACCGCTTCGACGCCGCAGGCTCGAACATGGAACGAGCTCGTGGTCGGGCAGACGGCATTCGCCAAGAACTCGGACATATGCTTGCAAAACTTGGCGGGGACCCCGAGTTGGATGTAGAGTCTCATCCCCGCGTCCTTGAAGCGAAGGCACGTTTAGAACGCGTTACACTCAATTTAGAAGACACAGAGATTGCAGCCCCAGTCTCAGGGTACGTAACAAAGCATGATTTGCAAACTGGTGAGTATGTTGTTGCAGGAAAGCCAGTATTCAGTATTGTCGGAGCAGACAAAGTTTGGATAGAGGCAAATCTCAAAGAAACCGAGTTAACACATGTGCGAGTTAGACAGACTGCTAAGATTACCGTTGACGCTTATCCCGATAAAACGTGGCAAGCAGAGGTATCCAGCATAAGCCCCGCAACGGGAGCAGAATTTTCAATACTACCGCCACAGAATGCTACAGGTAACTGGGTAAAAGTCGTTCAACGTATCCCTGTACGCTTAGCAATAGCAGATCAGAGTGGTGAGCCGAAACTGCGCGCTGGGATGAGTGTCATCGTTGAGATAGACACTAAACATCAGCGCCCAATACCAAGTTTTGCAAGAAGCATACTTAACTGGCTTGGCAAGTAATATTTCAATTATACAAATCGTTTTGGCCTAATATTTACGGGTAATCCTAAGGGCCTGGCCCGATTTTAAATTTCGAGTTCTTTTAGTAATATCAAGCCAAGGTTGGTGTTGGCTGGGATGATATGGCCGGCTCTGCACAACGGAAATCGATGTTTGATGCCCTCCCAATCCAGCAGAAATAACATCATCCCATTTTGCAGCACTTATGCAGTCAGTAACAATCAATTCACCACCCTCCCAATCAAAACGCCGAGAGAACTGGAATGGTGCAACACTCTTGTATGTTATTAGAAGTTGCTGCAACAGTCGTCGAACAACACCAGGGAAAAAACGTCCAACTGTAAGCATAAAAGTGCGCAGTATTATGTTATCCAATGGGAGCATTAGCTTCTGTTTTGCCCAACCGGCATTACCAGAGATCTCGACGTAATCAACTCCGACATCGATGGCGTATTCATCGATATGATGACAAACTGCTGTGGAACCGTCGCGCATTTTCAAAGAAACCTGTGTGTCCGAGGCAATAAACTCACCATCCCGAAATAATTTGAAGCTGCCGCCTTTATTAAGCGCTACGTATAAATCCATCTCGTCACGTCTATCTACGAGTAGGCCGGCCCCCTTATAATAGGACCTCCTCTTTTGACTAAAACCCGTCTGATTGCGGGTTGAAATGTGATAGCGAGCGGCTAACAAATAACTCCACATATGATGAGCAATCATATGGTCATCGGAGTAACATGGTGCTCGACCCGATTGAAGGGCTATTGCAAAACGATCATTTAGCTCGAGTGCCTCTGGCAACCATTTGCCTGCAATTTCAAACCCATGCGGAAAGTAATTATATGTGTTTCGGCTTCCATATTCACCACCAAAGCTGCCGTCTGGATGCATAAATTGAGCTGTCATAGTTATCGCACGCTCTAAGGGCTCTCGAAGTCCCCCTTCTCTGCTCTCATCGTAAAGCTGAGCAAGCATTGCAATTGTAAGCGTTTGGTATCCAAGGTCACAGCCATTATATTCAACAAACCATCCCTCTTTGTGCTGCCATGAAAGAAGACGATCTAGACGCTCTCGATAATCGTGAGCAAGACCTAAACCTTCGAACCTCTGAGAGAGCAAATAAAGACAGTACACTATAAGAGCCTCGTGATTACTTAACTTGCCACTTTCAGGGTGCTCAGCCAACCAACGGCCTCGACGAGCGAAAAAGTTTTCCAATTGGCCATCTTTAAGTTGAAGTAAATGATACGCCTCTAAACATCCAAAAAGTGAAAAGGCTGCTGCACCAGCCGCCCTCTCGTAAGGATAAAAATCATCACAAGAGCCATCCGAATGTGAGCTTTTTTCTGCAAAATAAATCCCGGCTTTGATCCATTCACAGAGTACCTCGTCGCCAAAATAAGGGTTATCGGGGAGTTTTGTTGAGTAAGCTAATGCCAATGGATAGACAAACTCTTGAGCCATCCCGGTAGGAAAATCTACCAGTCGGTACTGCCAAAAATTACGATCGAAGCATCCGTATGTCGGGCTGTGTGGATTACGATCTTGCAATGTCAATAATTGAGGAATTTGTTGAAGTGCATTATACGAAAATATTTCAGCAGAAGATTTTTTTACGACAGACATAATATCCCAGATAATTCTTTACTAAGAGGCTTGCAGACCTTTCCAATGGCAATCGCTGCCATCAATCCGAAACGAATGGAAGCATTTTTTCCCCATAGTGCAACTGGTATGCTTCATTCTCTCTTCGCCATTTCTACATACTGACCGGCAAAGAATCCTTATCTACATCTGCGCTTTGTGGCAATTGCGCGAGACGATTTATGCCATTAAAAGCTGCCGTCTTATAACATTCCGCTAAGGTTGGATAATTGAACACTGTGTCAATAAAATGATCAATTTTACCGCCAGCACCCATCACTGATTGACCAATGTGAACTAATTCACTGGCTCCTTCACCAATAATATGTACACCAAGCAGCTCACGCGTCTGCAAATGAAATAATAACTTTAGAAACCCAAGCTCGTCACCAATGATATGGCCCCGTGAAATTTCTTTATAACTAGCCTTCCCAATTTCATATGGCATGCCAGCCTCTGTCAGCTCTTCCTCCGTTTTTCCGCAAACTGAAATTTCTGGAATCGTATAAATGCCATAAGGAAACAAAGATGAAAGGGATTCGGTTTCATAACCAAAAGCGTGACAAGCAGCTATCCGTCCTTGTTCTCTCGAAGTAGATGCTAAGCTCGGGAAACCAATGACGTCCCCTACCGCAAAAATGTGCGGCATTTCAGTCCGATATTCATCATTGACCTTAAGTCTGCCACGGTCATCGGGAGCTATGCCCGCTTTACCCAAATTCAATGACTCTGTCGCCCCCATGCGCCCTACAGAGACTAGCGCCTTCTCAGTTGCAAATTCCTTCCCACTGTCCAGAGCAATTTTCACTTTGGTTTTGTCCCCATCTTTAAAAGTTTCGACAGCGGACACTGTCTCACCAAGCCTGATAGTAACTCTATCCTGCCGCATTTGGTAAACGAGCGTATCGATTACTTCCGCATCTATGAAGTCGAGTAATCGCGGACGCGAGTCCACAAGTGTCACTCGAGCACCAATCGCAGCAAAAATAGTTGCATATTCCAGCCCAATTACACCCGCACCAATCACTGTTATCGAGGTTGGCAAATGCTGTATGTCTAGAAGATCATCGGATGTAAAAATATATTCCCCATCAAATACGATTTTTCTATCACGCGCTGTTTTTGTACCAGTAGCAATAAGTATGTTGTCTGCAGTAATTGTTCTGCTGGCACTAGAACTAGCACCACTTATATTGAGGGTATGCGGATCCAGGAACTGAGCCTCACCAGCAATAATATCAATATTGTTTCGCCTTAGCTGATGACAAAGGACATCTTGCTCATGATTAATGACATAGTGCGCCCGCCGCAGTAAATCGGACATAGTAATGTCTTCTTTAACCGTGTAAGAGGCCCCATAGATTGAACGCTCTTGATAACCAGTGAGGTGTAATGCAGCCTCTCTCAAGGTTTTTGAAGGTATTGTTCCTGTGTGAACGCATACACCCCCCACCATTGCATTCTTCTCAGCCAGTGCCACTCTCTTACCTAGTTTCGCGGCTTGTATCGCAGCACGGTGCCCGCCGGGACCAGAACCAATGACCAACAGATCATAATCAAATGAGTGAGGTACACTTTGGTTTTCCTTCCCCAAACCACTTTTTTGTTTTGTGTTGGAGAACTTCGTGGCCTTGTTTTCGGTTTTTCTTTTCGCCATCTCCGCACCGTCCTGCGATGTTATTCAGTCTAATGACATCACGTTACAGCCAAACATATATCATTCCAATGCCCAAATGGATGCCATCCAATTCAGACTGGGCTGGTATTTTATTTAACTTCTGGTCATTTCACCATTTATATTTCCTGACAGTGCAGAAAAACGTTATTTTTGCAACCGAGCCTAATACAATTTTTTACAGATTTCTAAAAATCAAGGCAGGACTTGCTTATTTACGTGGTAATCCTTTTGTGAACAACTTTTCTTTCGGCTTTCTTGGCATGGTTTGCTAATGTCGCACTACACTAAATTAAAATAGCGTCAGTCGCAGAAATAGGTGGTTGTTCCGCTATCTGCCCATGGTTCAAACTGGATAAGTCTGTCTAGTGGGCAGTGCTGGGAATAGGTCTATTGATACTCTTTGCCTATTCCCTCACACGGATCGATATCGTCTTTGCGGGTGAAGCATTCGCAGCATACGGAAGGTTTTACATTGCCGCTTCTCTTGTCTGGCTGTGGATTGTAAAAAAACAGACACCTTTCTGGTAGGACATTATTGGCGCCGCCATTTGTGTCAGAGGCTCGGGTGGCATACTATTTAGTTTACGAGAGTAATGAGCAGAATCAGCATTGAAGTTAGATTTTATTTTTGACCAAGATTAATTTATTGAAGAGACAAAAATGAACCAGGAAGATCCATTACCTAATAACTTTATACTGGAACAGATCCGGAATGACCTCAGAGAAGAAAAAACTGAAACTGTCGTTACGCGATTTCCACCGGAACCCAATGGTTATCTTCATCTTGGGCACGCCAAAGCTATTTGTCTAAATTTTGACCTTGCATCACAATTCAACGGCCGATGTCATCTCCGACTAGATGACACCAATCCATTAAAAGAAGATAAAAAATATATCGATGCTATAAAAAGAGATGTTAAATGGCTGGGTTACGATTGGGGGGATCACCTTTATTACGCCTCCGATAATTTTGACCAACTCTATCAAATGGCTGTTAGTCTCATTAAAGCAGGCTATGCCTATGTAGATGACCTAAGTCCAGAGGAAATAAGAGAGTATCGTGGCTCGCTTACGGAACCTGGACGCGAAAGCCCAAGCCGTAACCGGACGCGAGAAGAAAATGTTTTACTTTTTGAGAAAATGAAGAACGGCGAATTTGCTGATGGTGAAAAGGTTCTTCGTGCAAAAATTGACATGTCTTCGGGTAACATTAACATGAGGGATCCAGTTTTATTTCGTATTTTACGAACTCCACACCCACGTACCGGTACTCTATGGAGAATTTATCCCACCTACGATTTTGCGCACGGTCAGTCGGATGCTATTGAACACGTTACTCATTCTATATGCACGCTAGAGTTTGAAGATCATCGTCCACTATATGAATGGCTACTTGAAAAATTACGTACACCGTCCCGACCTAGGCAGTTTGAATTTGCGCGCCTCAATATATCACACACAGTTCTTTCGAAGCGTAATTTAATGCGATTGGTTGATAAGGGCCATGTAACTGGATGGGATGACCCCCGTATGCCCACACTATCAGGCCTTCGACGCCGGGGAGTGCCACCCGAAGCAATTAGAAACTTTATTTCAAAGCTATCGGTATCCAAACGAGAGGGAGTTGTAGAGTTAGCAGCCTTTGAATTTGAAATTCGAGAATACCTCAATCAACATGCAGAACGTCGACTAGCAGTTTTGAAACCCCTGAAGGTTACTATTGAAAATTACCCGCCTGGAAAATCGGAACAAGTAACCGCATCAAACAATCCAAGAGATGAAAGTGCTGGAAATCGATCATTAACCTTTAGCCGCGAAATTTACATTGAGCGAGATGATTTCATGGAGGACCCGCCAAAAAAGTTTTTTAGGTTGGCGCCTGGGCGCGAGGTGCGACTTCGGTTTTCTTACTACCTTAAGTGCAAGGAGATCGTCAAAGATCAAATGGGGAATGTGACGGAATTACGTTGTAGCTATGACCCCAAAACAAAGGGCGCGCGCGCGCCAGATGGGCGGAAGGTCAAAGGTGTTATTCATTGGGTTTCAGCGTTGGATGCAGTAGAGGCAGAAGTACGCTTATATAATCCCCTTTTTTCAGATGAAGAACCCGGAAAACAGGGTAATGTTGAGGATCAAATTGATACTGGATCACTAAAGGTCCTTAATGGATGTAAAATTGAACCAAGCCTTGCAAATGCAGCTATTGGTAATGCGATACAATTTGAGCGCAATGGATATTTCTGTGTTGATTACGATTCTAAGCCTGAAAAGCTTGTCTTTAATCGTACAATTGCACTTCGAGATAGCTGGACAAAAGCCAACGCCAATTGAATGCGCTCTAGCACAAAAATGGATCACGATCCGCTATTATTATCATTACAATTATAATACGTTAAAGCTTCAACGCTTGGCCTCGCTTACGCCGCTTTTTACCCGTTGCTAAGACTTGGAGATTACTTTTGCCCGAGACGAACAATAGGAAAGAAATCAAACCTCCAGCCGACTCTCAGAAAATCGACACCGGAGCGGCATGCCTTGTACTCCTGTTAAGGTTTTTTGGTATACCGGGCGACGTTGAGGCTATACGTCACGAGTTTGGCGAGGCGGAAAAACCGCTTGGAGTGCAGGATGTTTTACGAGCAGCACGAAAGTTTGGCCTTAAATCTCGATCTATCAAAACCACTTGGGACCGTCTGCGAAAAACCAGCTTGCCCGCTATAGCACAGACGCATAACGGTAACTTTTTTGTGTTGGGTCAGATTGCAGAAGATAAAATACTTATACAATCTCCCTCATCAAACAAGCCACAAACCCTCTCCCGTAAGGAGTTTGAGAATATTTGGAACGCGGAAGTTATTCTTGTTACTCAACGTACAC
The DNA here is from genome assembly GCA_036339585.1 of Pseudomonadota bacterium. Taxonomy (NCBI): domain Bacteria; kingdom Pseudomonadati; phylum Pseudomonadota; species Pseudomonadota bacterium. The sequence continues at coordinate 9,925 of JAYZAS010000011.1, read as the reverse complement.
CAATACTGGGAAAAGGCGGAAAATTTGATATTTCCTGGTTCATACCAGTTCTGCTGCGATATAAGCGAATTTTCTCAGAGGTGATAGTCGCCTCATTTTTCTTACAAGTTTTTGCTTTGGTTTCGCCACTTTTTTTTATGGTGATTATAGATAAAGTCCTAGTGCATCGAGGGTTAACCACACTTGATGTATTAGTGTTTGGCCTTTTGGTGGTGTCTGTTTTTGAAGTTCTTTTGGGCCTTTTGCGTACATATATTTTCTCCCACACTACAAATAGAGTGGATGTAGAGCTGGGTGCTAAGTTGTTTGATCATCTGTTGAAATTGCCCCTCTCCTATTTCCAAGCTCGCAGAACTGGTGAATCTATCGCAAGAGTTCGTGAGTTAGAGAACATAAGAAACTTTATAACAGGTTCGTCTTTGACATTGGTAATTGATCTTTTCTTTACCTTTGTCTTTTTTGCAGTGATGTATATGTTTTCCCCGACGCTCACTTGGATCGTTTTATCTTCGATACCATTTTATGTCCTTCTTTCAATATTAGTCACTCCGGTCTTACGTCGTCGAATAGAGGAAAAATTCCAACGCGGTGCTGTAAATCAGGCTTTTTTGGTAGAATCAGTCAGTGGCGTAGAAACACTGAAGGCTATGGCCGTCGAACCCCAAATGCAAAGACGATGGGAAGATCAACTTGCAGGATATGTTGGTGCAAGTTTCAAGACAACTCACTTAGGAAATATTTCCGGGCAAACGGCGCAATTAATTAGCAAAGTTACGTTAGCATTAACACTCTATTTTGGTGCTTTGATGGTAGTTGAAGGGGACCTGACTGTCGGGCAGCTTGTCGGCTTCAATATGTTATCCCAACGAGTAATCGGACCAATTTTGCGCCTTGCTAATCTTTGGCAGGACTTCCAGCAGGCTCGGATCTCAGTTGACCGGCTTGGCGACATTCTCAATACACCTACGGAACCACGCCAAAACATAAATCGTGCAACCATGCCCCAGATAAAGGGTTTTATAAGCTTCGAAGATGTTATATTTCGATACAAAAACGATGGACCAGAGGTGCTGCGACGAGTTAGTTTGACTGTAAAGGCCGGTGAAATTATCGGTATCGTTGGTCCCTCCGGGTCTGGGAAAAGCACACTCACTAAACTCGTGCAAAGACTATATCTGCCTGAAAGTGGTCGCGTGCTCGTTGATGGAACTGACTTAGCAATGATTGATACCTCATGGCTAAGGCGGCAGATAGGGGTCGTTCTTCAGGAAAATGTGCTTTTCAATAGGACAGTTCGCGATAATATCGCACTTTCGGATCCTGGAATGACTATGGAACGTGTTGTAGCAGCAGCTAAGTTAGCAGGCGCTCATGATTTCATTTTAGAGCTTCCTGAAGGTTACGATACTGAAATTGGGGAACGCGGCAATACGGTTTCAGGCGGCCAACGCCAGCGAATTGCAATTGCACGCGCCCTGGTAAGTAATCCACGAATACTTATTTTTGATGAGGCTACGAGCGCGTTGGATTATGAGTCAGAGGTCGCCATTCAAAAAAATATGCGTGATATTTGTAAAGGCCGGACGGTAATGATTATAGCACACAGGCTCTCGGCAGTACGGGACGCAGATCGAATTGTAACGATTGAGTCGGGTGAAATTACAGAGCAAGGAACTCATAAGGAATTGATTTCTCGTGGTGGCAGGTACGCGAAATTACATGCACTCCAAATGGGTGCTTCTGTTCCCCAAGAGAGCAGCATAGATTCTGAAAAGAGTTGAAATGAAAGGTGCATTTGAAAAGATAAAAGTTTACGTGCTCGACTGGTGGAATGCACGCCGAGAAAATAAAGCCGGTGAGGATGAACTTGCTTTCATGCCATCAGCTATCGAGGTCATGGAGCGACCTGCATCACCTGCGGCACGGTCAGTAGCATTATCGCTATCAGCCTTCTTTATTATTATCATTATATGGTCAATCGTGGGCAAGGTCGACATCGTTGCCGTTGCTACGGGTAAGATTATTCCAATCGGTGGCATACAAACAATACAACCGCTAGAAATCGGGGTTGTGCGTGCAATCCATGTTAAAGACGGACAAGAAGTGAAAAAAGGGGACCTTCTCATAGAGTTAGATCCCACGGAAAGCGAGGTGGATAGAGGACAGGTACTTCGCGAGTTCATAGCTTCGACTGCTGAATTCAGGCGGTTGGAGGCTAACCTGCGTGCACTTGACAAAACCCCTCCTGATTTTATTCCTCCAGAAAACGCACCAGCGCACCTAGTGAGCATGCATCGAGAGAAATTAAAATCGGATATCCTTGCTTACGAAGCTAAGACGGCAGCCTATGATGCAGAATACTCTCGCAGAGTAGCCGAACGAGCTGCAATATTAGCAGAAATTGCAAAACTTGAGGGTACAATACCCTTGGTACGCGAGAGGGAGGCTGCTTTGGCACGGCTAATCCGCACCGGAAATGCTCCGCGTCGCCAATGGCTCGAGGTAAAACAAAGCCTGATTGAGCAAAAACAAAATTTGATAATTCAACGCCATCGCGTGGTTGAAGCGGAAGCAGCGATGATCTCGGCGGCGAAACAGCGGGATCAACTTGCAGCCGATGCTCGACGTGATGCACTCACGCAGATGGTCGAAGCAAGGAATAAAATGAATGCGGCCGAACTCCAAATGAGAACAGCAGAAAAACGAGAAAATATGCAACAACTTTCAGCACCAACCGACGGGACAGTGCAGCAACTAAATGTTTACACGGTTGGTGGTGTAGTCCAGCCAGCACAAATACTAATGTTAGTTGTGCCAAAAGGGACCCAATTAGAAGCAGAGGCAATGGTGTTGAATAAAGACAAAGGATTTGTACATGCTGGACAAGAGACGGAGGTGAAAGTAGAAAGTTTTCCATTTACAAAATATGGGACAATCAAAGGCAACCTTAAATTTTTATCCGGCGATGCCATTCAAGATAAAGACCTCGGACTCGTTTACGCCAGCCGCATTAAGCTCAGCAAAGCTACGATCCGAGCAGATGGAAAAGATATACCACTTACACCTGGCATGGCAGTAACTGTTGAAATTAAAACCGGCAAAAGACGCATAATTGAATTTCTAATGGCACCACTTCTTCGCTACCAATCAGAGGCCTTACGAGAGAGGTAGGGATGAACACCACTGAAAAGATAGAACAACTTAAGGACCAAGTTCTTCCTTTTCGCCCCTTTGATGCGATGGAGGAGGCAGAAAGACTCGTAAATGAAAATCCCGCAGATGCAGAGTCTCATTTCTTTCTTGCTAGTATATATAAGTTACTTAACCGGCATCATGATGCCGCACTGACATTTGAAAAAACCTATGAACTGGAGAACAGTGCTCATCCGGCTTTGTTCAATGCCGGCATTTGCTTCAGTGAATTAGGTCAACCCGACCAGGCGCTAAAGTTTTATGATCGAGCGGCAGAAGCGGCAGGAACTAATTCAATTCTACCATCCCTTTTAGGGGCACTTTCACTGCATCGAGCAGGTGACCCAGAAGAAGCTATTCACCGCTACCAAAGGGTGATGGATTTTGCACCTACGAACGCTAGTTTACTCTACGGGCTAATGGCTGCAGAACGTGACCGCGGGGGTAATGCTGCCGCAGAACAGTATGTTAGACAAATTCAAAAAGGATTTAGTAGATATCCGGAGAGTAAAATTGACTTGGTTACGTTTCATCAAAATTATGATTATGCTGGATGGAAAGCTTGGGCAGATAAAGACAACTTTATCACCTCAACTCGATCCTGGGCCTCAAAAGCTAAACGCCGCTTGCCTAATTTTTTGCCAAAAAGCTACATAATTCCGCAAGATACACACCTATTGAAAGATGATAGCAAGCTCAAAAAAAATCCCATATGGATTGTCAAATCTACCACACTTAGCGCTTCAATTGGTACCCACCTCATAAGCGATCTCAGCTTGCTTAAGGCTGAGCCAAATTGGATTGTGCAAGAGTATATTGCCAATCCATACCTAATAAAGGGTCGTAAATTTGCGATGCGCACCTACCTTTTAGTAAGCTCTTACAACCCCGTTCGCGCTTATTTGTTTCGGGGAGGCACGGCAAAGATTGCGCTCCGTAAATATACTACCGACCCTGAAAGTTTTCATTTAACTTCAGTTCATACCGAGCATACCCGGCCGGATCGCCATCGAAAAGACCTTAAGGATGCTCTCGCATCCGATATTGGCAAAAAGGGCTGGTGGACAATTGATCAGCTATTTATGCACCTTGAAAAAGAGGGACTCCAGCCAACAGAAATATGGAACCAGGTTTGCGTCATAGCTCAAACATTAATTGAAGCAATGGTCGCTACAAATTTTTTCGATCAGCACACGCCGACGAACATCCACCATGGATATGGGCCAAAGTTTGTCGCACTCGATTTAATTTTAGATGACAATGCAAAGCTTTGGCTTTCTGAGATTGAACGAGGCCCTACATATAACCGAATTTTTAATAGTGATGGCACCGAAAAAATGACCTTTGACGGATTAGCTAATATGGCTGTTTGTCCGTTTGGCAAAGAGACTGACCGCGAAACTCGAATCTCAATTGCAAAAAAACATGAGCAGCTACACCGCGATAGGTTTAGTCTGATATACGGGTAAATTAGCCTTCCGATAATAAACCAAACGCTGATGGCGATTGGTCTGGCGTATCTGGAAGCTCGTCTTGGACTACGCTATCGCCCGGGTTGAACCCGGCCATTGCCTCTACAAATTTTTGTACCACCTTGTCTGGGGCCACGCTTGGAACTGTTTCGTTCTCATTTGATAAACTTTGTATGACTGTGTCATTTGCATCAACGAAGAGAGAATCAACTTCAACATTGACAGATGGATATGCAACACCAGTAGCAACAGCTTCCTTAGCACTGACATAACTACCGCGTTCTCCCCGACGATGCGAAACATCGCCAAAGCGGCCATCCCTGGACGTATAAGGTGTATCGTCAATAGTCAGCTCGCCCTGATCGACAGCATGAAATCCTTGAAATGAGCCGAGCGCTACCTCTGAACTTATTATTTCTATCTGACCACTGCCTGTTGCCAATACCTGTTCACTTATTCGTGAATTGGTTAACACTGCCAAAGCATTTTCTTGGGCTTCTAGATATAGAAGGTCAGAATTGTCTATTTGTAATTTTGAGTTATCATGCGCTATCGGATCGATCAAAGTTCCGCCATCAACTGTAAGATCGAAGTCACCATATGTGGTTGGCCACCACGCCGCAACAGATGAATTAATAAGGGTCAATGATGAACTACCATTCTCAAATGTTGATTCAGCATAATAAGCCCCATTCCCTTTCAAGCCACTTATCGTTGCAGATGGTGCCTCTCCCTCAATAGACTGTCGAAAGCCCATCGCCCAACCAAAATGGATATTGGAACTATCTTGCAACGTAATATGAGCGCCTGGGGTAACGTCAAAATCAACCCTGCCCAAATTGCTGTTAACAACGTCAATATCAATACCGGTATCGATTGACCAGCTTGATACCCTAGTATTTGCATCAGGCAGTGTTATGGTCCGGGATCCAACAGGCAATGCCAACTCTACATTTAGATCAGAATTAGTGATAGCCATTGTGCCATTCGTGGTTACCACACCGTCGTCGTTCGCTGATGCAATTGCCGTGACTCCTATATCAGAATTGTCTGCGGTATAAGTTACGTTATCGGACATTATTTGCCAAATCGGCATCCATTGACCCTGCTCCGGCGTGCGCATTCCATTTATATTGATCGTAGCATTATCCCTGTGCTGCCATCTTGTCATTTCTCTTGATGTCGGCACGACGAGATTGTCTACCTGGAGTGTCCCGTGGTCCTTTACAATTAAATCGTATTGGTTGCGGTAGTCCATTTCGATATCAAAAACAGAGTCCGTCATTTTTAGGGAAGCATTATCTTCGATAGTAATATTTCCGCTAAACTTAATTTGTAGATTGCGAAATTCGACTTCCCTAGCACCATCGAGCAATAGATCGGTTATAATTACTTCAGCCCCATTATCCGCACCATCACCGCTATATATTATTGAACCACCGTCCGATTCTAATACGGAAACGTTACCATTAACGTTAATACCTTCAATGAAATTAACAACATCGATTGCTTGGTCTGAAAAATAAAGTTTTTCAACTCCAGTTAATACATCCACTCCTTCATTACCTGAAAGATCAGTTACCGTTAAGGTTTTGAGACCTCTGGAGTCGTTTCCTGTCTGAATGCTGTAATTTTTGTAGCTCCCAGCGTACACAGCACCATCATTGCCACTGCCCCCCTCAAGCCTGTCATTACCCGCCCCGCCTTTAATAACGTCGTCTCCGTCACCCCCATCAAGGCGGTTATCGTTACTGTCACCAGTTATAACGTCGTCGAACCTGGAGCCACGAACATCCTCAATGGAGGTTAATGTGTCGGTGCCCCCCAGCGCATTAGTTGCGGAGCCCGCATCCAGGTCCACGGTTACGCCACCGTCCTGTCTAGTTTTGTAATCAATTCGATCACTTCCGAGGCCGCCATCAACTATGTTGCTGCCACCCTCAATGCGGAAATCATTATCTCCATCACTGCCAATCAATACATCGTCGTGTAGTGACGAGCGAAGACTTTCAATATTCACTAAAGTGTCAATGTCACCAAACCCATCTCGGGTCGCTCCGGCAGCAACCGTATCTCCCGCGATCGTCACTGCACTTGATGAAAGATTGGCTATAACACCAGCATCATCCATCAAATAAGACGCACGATCCCACCCGCCGCGCCCATCAATGTAGTCATCGCCTGCACCGCCGCTGAATTCCTCTCTGTCATCAATGTCACTGCCCAGAAGCGTATCATCGAAACCAGATCCGACTATCCGATCGACGCCAGACAAGGTATCCGTACCGATGCCGGCGACATCCCCCGCATCGGTGCCTTGAGCAACTCCCGTCGCCAGATCTACGGTCACCGCTGCATTTGCCGAACGGTAGAACGCTTTCGTAGATCCATTTCCAATAATGGTGTCATCTCCACCACGGCCTTCAATCCGGATCGACTTACCGCCAGCAACATCTCTAAAACTTTTATCAGCGACAAACACATCATCAAACTCTGAGCCTTTGATGCCATCGATACGGACTAGCGTATCTGTACCAACAGAACTGTCACCCGTTACTGTTGAAGTTTCTGAAAGACTAGCTTTAATCCCACCCGCAGCATTTTGATAATCTACAAAGCTACGGTTATTAAATGCAGCGACAACCTCATCACCGCCAATTAACAAATCATCGCCGCTGCCTCCTATCAACAGATCCCGGCCGGCTCCCCCCTCAAGCCTGTCATTGCCGCTACCACCATCAAGCCTGTCATTGCCGTCGCCGCCATAGAGTTGGTCATTACCCGCCCCGCCTTTAATAACGTCGTCTCCGTCACCCCCATCAAGGCGGTTATCGTTACTGTCACCAGTTATAACGTCGTCGAATCTGGAGCCACGAACATCCTCAATGGAGGTTAAAGTGTCAGTACCACCAAGGGCATTGGCCGCAGTGCCAGCATCCAAGTCCACAGTTACACTGCCAGCCTGTCGGGTCTTGTAATTTATACGGTCAGTTCCGAGACCGCCATCAACTGTATTGCTCCCACCTTCAATGCGGAAACTGTTGTCTTTATCACTGCCAATCAGCACATCGTCATGTAGTGAAGAACGAAGACTTTCAATGTTCATCAAGGTGTCAATGTCGCCAAAACCATCTCGGACAGTCCCTGCAGCAACCGTTTCACCCCCAATCGTCACTGCGCTTGATGAAAGATTAGCAATGATGCCGTCGTCATCCATGAGATAGGAGGCCCTACGTATAGAAGCTCGGTCTCCCCCACTGCGCCCGTCAATATAGTCATCGCCTGCATTGCCTTGGAACTCCTCACGATAATAGTTTTCACTACCCAGAAGCGTATCATCAAAGTCAGATCCAACTATCCGATCGATGCCAGATAATGTATCCGTGCCAACATCGGCTACATCACCCGCATCGGTGCCTCGGGCAATCCCGGCCTCCAGATCGACGGTTACTGCAGCTTTAGCCGATTTATAAAACGCTTTTGTAGAACCATTTCCAATAATAGTGTCATCACCACCGCGGCCTTCAATCCTAATCGACTTGCCGCCGGCAACATCTCTGAATCTTTTATCAGCAACAAATACATCGTCAAACTCCGAGCCAATTACGTGGTCAATACGGACCAGTGTGTCAGTACCAACTGAACTATCACCATTTACTGTCGCAGTTGCTGACAGTTTGGCATCTATTCCACCGGTAGCATCTCGATAGTCTGCACGGTTGCGATGATCAAATGCAGCGACAACTTCATCACCACCGATCAACAGATCATCGCCACTGCCTCCTATCAATAGATCCCGGCCGGCTCCCCCCCCAAGCCTGTCATTGCCCGCACCGCCATCCAGCCTGTCATTGCCATCGCCGCCATAGAGTTGGTCATTGCCTCCTTTTCCAAATAATTGATCTTGGCCAGCGCCGCCCGACAGAACATCATCTCCAGCTCCACCGGCTATGACATCATCGCCGTCTCCACCACTTTGCCATTCACCAGAACCCTGGCCAAGCCCAGAAATATCTTGAGTTGATCCATCCTTAAATTTTATAGTTTCAACCCGATCAAACTTATCTTTCCAGTTTTCTATCCGGATAAGATCTGAAAATTTCTCAAGTGGGATATCAGGTTCATTTGGATTCCTTATGCCAATCAAGAGGTCAGTGCCAACCCTCTGGATAACCAGATCCTCTAATTCAATACCCTCACCGAAGCTAAGATTATCATTGCCAGCGTCAGCGCTTGCATCAACCCACTTATTGATTCTCTCGCGTATCCGTTCGGTCTCGACCCCACCCTCACCATCGGAAATTGTATAAGTGACCCACCGCCACGAGGCTTTAAGCACAGTTGTTCCAAAATAATCTGCAATTGTGTCATGTCCGTCACCCCGATTAAAGATATACGTATCATCACCGCCCGAGCCTTCTAACCGGTCATTACCCCTGCCACCCGAAATAACTTCTTGTTTTTTACTACCAAAGATTTTGTCATCGCCGGCGCCCGAATAAAAACGCTCAACACCAAGCTTGCGAATGTTCCAATCAACAGCATTGTCATCTGTAAGAAATACCGTATCCATACCTTTCCCTGCGTTCATGATGTCGCTACCATCAACGAGAAGTAAGTCGTCTCCTCTTCCACCCAGGATAAAGTCTTTTTCAGCTTGGGAGACAATCAAGTCAGACCCTGCTGTGCCAAATAGGATACCCGGATCATCACTGCCAAATATTTGTGACCTTGTGGGGACTGCGACACCCTTTGGCATCGCAAAAACCTTCAAGGACGCCGTTGAGGTTGCGGTACTGACCCCATCAGCAGCCATTGCAGTAAGAGATAAATCAAAATTTCCTGATGATTCAGAACTTAAAATAAGTTTTAAATCTTCGATCTCAGTTGATGAAACGCGCCAGATCCCCTCTCCACGATCCTTACCTGCACTTAAGGAGCAACCCAAGGGAATACCTGCAATATCCAAAGTGAGTGTTTCCGATGAATCTAAATCACCACTAACAACACCGATATCCAATTTGACTGATTGTCCTGCTTCACCGACAGCGACCTGAGTTCTCAAAATTGGAGTGTCCGCAACTGCGTTGACATTAAGCGAGACAGACCCGACATCCTTACCACCCTGACCATCGGATACTGTATATGTGAAACTGGCGGGTCCGCTGTAATCAGCAAATGGCGTGAAAGTTATGGTGTCGCCGGACATAACGACAACACCGTTGACGGCGTCTCCCACAGCAGTAACTTCAAGATTATCG